>NZ_CDSBKL010000107.1:0-11273 GCF_977115555.1 Aquiflexum sp. | reverse complement strand
AAACAGAAACACCCGGCAAAGGAGAATTGGTATTTTTATCCAGGACACGGCCTGTGATGGAAAGGTCTTGTGCTGCCAGCACCCCAACAGAAATCAGGGTAAAGGCAATAACGAATAATAGTCGCATTGCTTAAATTGCTTGTAATTTGAAATAATTAAAAGGGATGTTGGAAAGGGAAAATTCAACCTTTCGAGAAATAAAAATCAAGCAAAAACAGGGGGCCCCCGATGATCAAATCCAAGTACAACTTGGGTAAAAAATTCTATCGAGGAAAAGCTTACCTCTAAATTTTGATCGAATGAGACAAATTCGGGAATAGGGATCTCAAACTGGTAAACAATATAATCTGCATGGGCGATGAGATCCAAAATAATCAGCTCCTGCTCGGTGTGACCATGGTCAGGAAGGGATTCCTGCTCTAGCGTTAATATCGGGTGGGCGTGAGTGATGATTTTCCCATTCAATTCATGGGAGTGAAAAAACAATACCCCATTGGCCAAAATGCTGAGCATCAGTGCCAAGCTGAAATGACTTAAGAATGGGACTATGTTTCGGAATTTTTTCACTTTTTACAATAAACCAAACAGATAACGCAAATATAGGTAACAATGTTAATCAAAAATTACCATTCATAATTTTATTCTGAGTCAGATCTTATTTTTAGAATGGTCGAAAAAACATCCTATTGACATAATTTCAGTAGTTTTATAATATGGTTGATTTCAGATACAGACCCGAAACCTATTTTGAAGCTGAGCTTACTTCAGTACTTTTGATCCGATTGGACTTTCCCGAAAGTCAATGGGGTGAGATGATCAGCATTTACGCAAATATGTTGGAAGGAATGATTTACTACGAAGCAGTGGACTTTTATGGCAATGACATCATCCTGAGTCCTTCAAAAAGCTTTGAACCCTTATCCACCCAAGAGGTCATCTTCATGATAGAGACGATGGAAACAGATTGGGAGAGTGCACAGGGGAATATGGGACTGACACTTTTGGGTATCCCAGAAGTTGAGAGCAAATATTATCCTGATTTAAAAAATTATTTTTCTGAAAAAAGGAAGGGTTTTGGCTTGGATTAAAAATCCAAAATAGACTCATAGGCCCTTGTAAGTGAATGGTTGGTCTTGAACCAATAATCATAGGTCTCAAATGAGATACAGTCATTGATTTCCATTCCCTGAAAATTCACTTTCTTGATGCTGTTGGAAGGCAGCCAACTCCTCAGGTCATTGGCCTGATCGATGGTCAATTGGGAGAGTTGGACGATTCTTTTTCCTTCGACTACCAAGGGTATCAATTTAATCATAGCTTTATTATTTTCTTACAAATGAAAAGGAAACCATCCATGAAGTGGTTAATAATAAATTACGATTGTGTTAACTTTAGATTTTACTCTTTATTTTGATCTTCCATATTCAATCCGGTAAAAAGCTTTGACCCCATAGTGCATGGTAAACATCATCCTCATTGTTGTTTTTTTATTGTTGGGCATTTTTTTGCAGCGGTTCAAAATCGTTCCTGCCAATACTTCCAAATACCTGAATAACTACCTGATCTATATAGTGCTTCCTGCTTTGGCTTTGAGATACCTCCCCAAAATCGACCTGAGTCCTGAATTGTTGTTGCCGGTTGCTGCTGCATGGATAGGTTTTGGACTGTCATGGCTGATCTTTGGATTGCTAGGCAAAAGATACCAATGGGGGAATTCTGTGACCGGCTGCCTAGTCATTACCGCAGGTTTGGCCAATACCTCCTTTGTAGGAATCCCCATCATTCAGGCACTATATGGGGAAGAAGGTGTGAAAATAGCCTTGTTGATAGATCAGGCCGGTTCATTTATCATCGTCAGCAGCGTGGCGGTCATCGTCGCCTCCATCTACAGCATAGGCAAAAAAAGGAAAAGAGACATTACAAGAAAAATCCTCACTTTCCCTCCTTTCCTGTTTTTCGTGATTGCTTTTGGCTTAAATTTTTATGGGATTAAGGTAGGAGATGGACTTGAAAAGGTTCTTGGGATAATTGCGGCTACTCTGACTCCTGCCGCCTTGACCTCTGTGGGGTTACAACTCAAAGTGGATCTTGCTTCATTCAAGTCAAAGTTCCTTTGGTATGGACTCGCCTACAAACTTTTCCTGATTCCGCTTGTTATTCTTTTGTTGTTCAAAAATATATTCCAATTGGAAGGTTTGATTTTGCAAGTATCGGTTTTGGAAGCTGCCATGGCACCTATGATCACAGGATCCATCATTGCCATCACACACAACCTCGAACCAAAGCTTGCGTCCCTGCTCGTTGGAATTGGGATCCCGCTTTCCTTTTTTACTTTGGGAATCTGGTATTTTGTTGTGACCTTCTAACCAACGATTAAAAAATTACAAACAAGTTTCGGAATTACCTCTCTCTAGAGGTGGCTACAACATATATTCCGTACCTAAAGGCACGGAAATCCACTAAAATCAAACTTTTACTACCAATATATTGTCCCTAAAGGGACAGTAACATATATCCTACAATACCAAGTATTACTTTGCTTCAATCAGTAGGATTATTGAATAGATAATTAAATTTTAAATCCTTTCCCAAGTTGACTAAGTAGAGTTAACCAAATAACCTTTAATCAATTAACCATTAACCAATCAACCTCTCCCTCATCAATTCACCTTTGTCGTATCAGGCTTGGCAGGTTTTGGCTTCAATAATCCCTTAAGGACTTTCTTGGCTTCATCCACAGCTTTTTCTTTTGTTTCCTCAATTTTTTTATCAGCCTCCTTTTTGACACTGTCCTGCACCATATCAGCTTTGAGTTTCAGTTCTTTTTTCAAACTGTCTTCTGCTGCTTTAAACTGCTGGGTTACTTCCTGTTGGATAATTTCTTTTTCATTGCTCACTCTTGATTTTAGCGAATTAGCAAGTAGGGTTTCAATACTGTTTCCACCTGCCAAACCAACTTTAGGCGCATTGTAAGTTCCTCCAAGGCTGATTGCCACAGGTATGATCGTTGATTCGTTGACTTCATTTCCGGAAATAGCCGCCAGCAGTGTATTTGCTTGGGCTCCGAATTTTCCTGCAGGAACCTGCATGTTGACCAAGTAATTGATCGTTCCATCAAATCCGGTGCTTCCCTGGATATTGGCCTGATAGTCCCAAAGCTTGACATCAAAAGGCTTGACATCTAGGACACCGTTATTGATTTCTATAGGAATGGAGATGTTTTTAAGCTGAAGTGTATTGGTGTCATTCAGCTTGGTAAGACTCGTCACACCTTGGATGATCGGACTGTCTTTGAACGCTGCTTCTGCCACTTTCAATAACCCTTTCCCATCCAATGAAGAAAGAATTGGCATCATATCCTGTCCTAGTTTACCCGAGAAAGCCAATGTGGAATTGAAATTTCCGGCGAGGTGCTGCGCAATCGGGGCAAATGCCTTGACCGTATTGAAGGATTGGAATGCCTGCATGATGCTCAGGTTGGCAAGGTTCAGACTGAAATCGAATTTAGGTTCTGCCAAATCCGTAGGATCATACGAGCCACTCAGGGTCATCTGTCCGCCCAAAGTCCGCATGGATGCGTCTGAAAAACTGAGAATCCCATCTCTGAGAATCATATTTCCCTTTACTTCTTTCAAAGTAAGGTTATCGTACAATACCTCTCCCGCAGCTACCGCCATGGAGAAATCGATATTTTTCGGCAATTCAATAACTGTCAAGGCGGCTGTGTCGGATGTGGTAGATTCTGTCATCCATTCATTGACATTGAACTTGCTCGATGTCAGACTCAGCTGCCCTTTCAAGGTCTCGTCTTCCTTCAGGAAATAATTCAGATAATTGGAAAGGAACCCGGTCGCCTGAAGTGGACTTTCACCAACCTGAGAATCAAATTGACTTAATGTAATCCGGTCAGGGGAAAAATCGGCCTTTGCCTGAGTGATTTTGATGCCTTGCGGAAGGTCTGTGGAAGTAAAGGAAAATTGGCTTACACCTATATTACCCCTCGTATCTAATTTGTTATATCTTCCTTCTTCCACATCTTTATACGAACCCTTGGTCTCGATATCCGCTTGGATTTTTCCTTCCATGTTCATGCCTTCCATCGGAAAAATGGCTAAAATCTTACCCAGATCAACGGTCCCATTTACTGCACCATCCCAATTGAGCAAAGAAAAATCATTGATTTTCAGCCTACCATTGATTGCCTCCTGTTCCAAAACAAAACCAAACTGACTCAAGTCGACGGTAAAGTCATTCATCTTACCGGTATTGTTTTGTATTCCTGCTGTGATATTCAACTTGTCAATCGGTGCAGGATATTCCGTACTTTTGATGTACCCGTTGCTGAGTACTAACTTGGCATCAACATTTGGAATCACTTGAGCGACAGAATCATATTTTCCTTTTGCTTGGGCATTGACATCCAACAATCCTTTCAAGGTCATCCCTTCAATGGGGAAAATAGAGGTCAATTCCTCCAGATTCAGCTTTCCTTTCAGGGTACCGTCCATTTCGTAGCTGATCAGATTTGCCAAAAAGAACTTTCCGGAAATCGGGTTGCTTCCAAAATCAAGGTTGAAAGCCGGGATATTAACAGAAGTATTGTCCAGATTATTTGTTTCATTCTTTACCTGCATGTCAATATTGACATTGCTGACAGGCCGTGGAAGATCAGGATATTGGAACATCCCATCGGCTACTTTGAGAGATATGTTAAAAGCTGGAAAGCTGGTTTCATTATAAATCCCCTTCATAAAACCATTGAAATCCATAGTTCCGGAAGTTTTCAAATCTGAAAAACTTTCCGTGTAAATACCCGGTACAAGGGAAAGAATACTTTTGAAAGTATTGTCTTTTCCTACAAAAGCAAGGTCAATTTCAATATCATCAGCAGGCATTGCGATGAATCCTGTGAGACCAAACAAAAAGTCATTGAGTGCAAATTCCCCCTCGCCAAAAGCAAACTTCATATTTGCCATGTCAATGTTCATTGTAGTCTCTCCTTTAAACTGCTTGTTATTCAGGTAATGCGTCCCCTCATAGGCAATGTCTGCGATCACTGCGTTCATATTTATCGGCAAGTCGTACACATCTGCTGTAAAATCCCCGCTTCCCTCGAGATTGATTTTTCCCAATGCCATGAAATATTGAAGAGACCTGTCGTCATAGATCAAGTCGAAGTCATTCACCTGAATCAAATCAACAGCAATTTGGAAGTTACTTTCAGGAACTGAATCTTCTTCTGAAGGGAAAGTGATGTCATAATTGGCTGTGCCGTCTTCCAGAACCTTCACATATAATCTTCCTCCATCTAAATGGATGCCTGTGAGTGACGGCGTGTCTCCAAACACCACTGACTTCAGGTTAAAATCTATCTGAAACTTGTCCATGTGGACCAGAGTATCTTTTTGAAAAGGTTCATTCCCAACAATTCCAAACTGCTCCACAGTGGCAGAAATATGAGGAAATCTCTTGAAAACACTTAGGCTGATTTTATTGATGTCATAATAAACTTTTGCATTGACGGAGGCAGCAATTTCTTTGTCTATCCTTTCAATTATTTTTCCTTTAAAAATAAAAGGTAATGCAATGAGAGAAACCAATAAAAAAATGAAAATACCGAGTATTATAAGCAATGACTTTTTCATATTTGGATGGATTAAGGGTATTTAAATAACGTAGGATTGAAGTTTTGGATTCTTTTGCCAGGTATCTATTTGGCTATTTATTCCACATTTTTTGGATATCCTGACCAAGTTCGTCGTGGATGAGTCCATTGGTAGCCACAATTTTTCTACCAAAAAGGAAATCATCGCCCATCTCAAAATCCGAAACGCGGCCTCCTGCTTCCTGAATGATAATAATCCCGGCAGCCACGTCATAAGGTTTGAGGTCATATTCGAAGAAACCATCCTGCCTTCCGCAAGCTACATAACACAAGTCCACGGCCGCACTTCCCATTCGCCTCAAGCCATGGCATTTTTCCATCAAAAGTCTCAAAACACCCAAGTAGTTATCAATCTGACCAAAAGCACTATATGGGAATCCTGTACCTATTAAACTTTCTCCCAAAGTTTTTGCAGGGCTGACGCAGATCCGCTCACCATTACAAAATGCGCCATTTCCCTTGGAAGCATAGAAGCATTCGTCGAAATTCACTTCATATACTACGCCAAGTACAATTTCTTTTCTATACCTGAGACCGATGCTGACTGAAAAAATAGGAAGACCATGGATAAAATTCGTTGTCCCATCGAGCGGATCGATGATCCATGTGTACTCTTTCCCGTTGGTTTCGCCTGTTCCTTCTTCGGTAATAAAATCCGCCTCCGGCAATATCAGACTGAGTCTGTCGACAATCATTTTTTCTGCTTCTTTGTCAACGTAAGAAACGAGGTCGTTCAGTCCTTTGGTTTCGACATTTTTGAGGTCAAAGGATTTTCTTTCTTTTCGGATAAATGCGCCGGCCTCCCGGGCAACTTTTTCTGTTTGTTCCAGTATCGGCAAAAGGTCAATCATAGTTGCGAGAAAGTTTTGGTATGGTAAGAATTTGAAATTGATAGTTAAAATGTTGCAAGGTATGAAAAACCAAGCAGATGGAATGCTAAAAGTCCTGAATCAAATCCATCGGGACAAAAGTTGGGAATTGGAAGACCTCTTCATTCAACTTTTGGGATTGAATCAGTTTTTTATTTCCCTTGTACTACTAGCACAATCTCTCCCTTGATGGGATGTTCTTTATAATATTCCACAAGTTCCTGAAGGGTGCCCCTCACATTTTCCTCATAGATCTTTGTAAGTTCCCTTGATACACTCGCCATTCTATCCGGACCGAAAGCCTCAGCAAACTGTTCCAAGGTCTTCATCAACCTGTGAGGAGATTCATAGAAAATCATGGTCCTGGATTCTTCCAACAATGACTCTATCCTCGTTTTCCTTCCTTTTTTGTGTGGAAGAAATCCCTCAAAGGTAAACCTGTCGTTGGGAAGCCCTGAATTGACCAATGCCGGCACGAAAGCCGTAGCGCCCGGAAGACAGTTGACTTCAAGTCCTGCGTCCTTAGCGGCCCTTACAAGAAGGAATCCCGGGTCTGAAATTCCAGGGGTACCGGCATCACTGACCAAAGCCAAAACTTCACCCCGTCGCATCCTGTCGACTAATTTTTCTACGGTTTTATGCTCATTGAAAATATGGTAGCTCTGAAGCGGCCTTTTGATTTCAAGGTATTTCAATAATTTTCCCGTGGTACGCGTATCTTCTGCCAAGATCACATCAACGGCATTCAATACTTCTATCGCCCTAAGGGTAATATCTTTTAAATTTCCGATGGGGGTGGGAACCAGAAACAGGTTAATCGTCTTCTCTTCCGACATATTAAATCTGATCTATGGCTTTGGCGAGTTTGTGGTCTTTTTCAGTAACAATATCTCCTGCATCATGTGTATTGAGTTCAATGACGACAGTATTGTAGACATTACTCCAGTTGGGATGGTGATTCTGTGCTTCAGCTAGGAAAGCTACTCTTGTCATGAAAGCAAAAGCTTCCTGAAAATCTTTGAACTTGAATGTTTTTGTCAAACTGTTATTTTTTTCGGTCCACATAATCAAATTTTTTTATAGTGAAATCACGCCTTCGATCTTCGAAGCCTTTTCATAAATATCTAAAATAGAATCGCTATTGGGCATCATGGCTTTGATGGTTGCTGAAACATACTTCCCTTTGGAAGAATGTTTTAAAGTCATTTTATTATTAGGCAATAATGCAGCCACTAGGGTTTCGCTTCCATTGGGGACAATGAATTTGAACATATATAATGTGGGGAAGATAGTCTGTGCCTCCAATTTGTCTTTGAAAGCCTGCCTGTCAAATGTGTGTTTCATCTTTTACGAATTTACGGGATAAACACGATAGAATAAAAATAAAATCTTTGTGCACAAAAAAACCCGTAGGAAGTCCCACGGGTTCTAAAATCTCTGATCTATTGATCAGAAAAATTTATATCTGTAATCTTTCACATCTGCAAGGTCTTCAAGTGCCATCATGATCATGTAAGCTGTTCTTTGAGAAGCATTCAAAGTCAACTGACTCTGGTATGAATTATAGCTTGCAATATCGGCAGCAGGAGTAATGTTATTCAGTTTGATAACAATGATTCCCACGTCTTCATGAATAGGCATGCTGATATCACCTGAATTTTTCAATCCAAAAGCAGCACCGATCGCCTTGGGAGCATATCCCACACCCGGTAGAACCGATGCGTTCATTCTCAAGTCAGGTGACTTGGCAAAGGAAGCTTCATTTGGAAATACAGCTTGCATCTCTTCCAAGGAAGATTTTCCTTCAAGCTTTCCTTTAATGATATCAGCTTTTTTATCATTTCTAACCTGAACCAAAACTTGTTGTTTTACTTGGTCCAAGGTAGCAGTACCTTCTTCATATTTCTTTTTAAGATTGGCTACGATGTAGGTATTGTCCAATTCAAACACCGGAGAGACAGCTCCTTCTGAAGCATCATTGAATGCCCATCTGACAACTTCTCTTGCGTTTTGAAGGTTGTTTAAAGTTCTTGCAAAAGCATCTACATTATTTGCCTGAATGATTCTGTATCCATCTTTCTCTGCATTGCCCGTAAACTCAGCGGCATTACCTGCAGATGCTGCAAAAGAATCTGCTTTTCGGAACACATCATTTCTAGTCACATCGCTCGGACCCAATTCCAATTCAATGGAAGCAATCTTATAAGAAGTCGCTTTTGGCAATTCTGTAACAGAAATGATATGGTAACCATATTCAGTTTCTACCAATCTATTGATCAAACCTGTTGATTTTACAGCAAATGAGACATTGGCAAAATCTTCCACGAAATCCGCTTTGGCAAACCATCCTAAGTCACCTCCTCTTTGTGCAGTACCGTCCTGTCCGTATTGGGCAGCGGCAGTGGCAAAGTCAAGGCCATTTTGAATTTCCTTCAATACGTTCTCTGCATTTTGTCTGACTTCTGCTTTGGCATCATCTGACATGTCCTGCGCCCCAAACAAAATATGGGCTGCTCTCATTCTAGGAGTTCCCTCAAATTTCGCAGTGATTTTATGGGTAATGTAAGAAGACCTGTTTGTCAAAAATGGACCATAAGTCTCACCTACCTGGATATCGTCGACGTTGGAAGTAAGTGTGTTTGGAAGTTCTTCCCCCGGTAAAATTACAGCAAATGGTGTCTGACCGTCAGAATTACGAATCGCAAAAGCAGAATCTGAGTCAGAAGCTCTGAGTTCCTCAGTCAGTCTTTTCATCTCAGTAATTACCGCAGCAGAATCTTCTGCACTTGGGATCAGGTCAAAACTCACATATTCCAAATCAGCTGCATTCTTCACTTTGAATTTTTCTGGGTATTTGGAAATGTAAGCTTTCAATTCGCTGTCAGAAACCTCCACCGTAGAGTCAGATATTGCATAGAAAGGGATGAAGAGATGATCAACATCGGCGATGCTGTTTGCCATCCTGTGCTCCAATTTTCCTTCTTTTGAATTTGCATACTCAGAAGTTGAAAGCAAGTTGTCATACTTGATTCTTAATCTGCCTTTGGCAAAAAGCTTTTCCTGCTGCTCCCAAAAAGCCAGTTGCTCAGGGCCCGCAGTTTCAAGAGATTGCAAAAAGCTGATCAGCTGCGACCTGTCAAATTCACCGGTTGCCGGATTGGTCAACTGTTGCCTCAACTCTGCGATGATGTTTTTGCCCTGCACCATATCTACCAATTCAGCATCGGAGATAGTCAGACCCAAGGCCTCATATTGCTCGGCAAATACTTTGTCTACGATCAAAGCCTGCCAGGCCTGCTCGCGCAAAGTGCTCATCTCATTTTCGGAAGGAGTTCTTCCTGTATTTTGTTGGAAAGAAATTTTGATCTCTTCGATCTTTCGGATGTATTCCTCATAGGAAACGTCTTCTCCTGCAATCTCTCCCACATTGTTTGCGCTACTACCCAAAAGGGTAGAATTAGGGCCCAATAGATCCCCTCCAACGAGGAAAAATATCAATCCAACTGCTATAACACCGATTGCAAGACCTGTTCTTTGTCTGATTTTTTTAATTAAAGCCATTCTCCTATTTTTTGAAGTGCCGCAAAATAATTCAATCTACATGTAAATTCAAAATAATATCACTGCCAATAAATTACTTATTGGATTCTGACCCGAAATGTATCTTAACTTTAACGGTTTCTATTCTATGGTCTAGTTTTGAAACTATGATAAAAGTATATGATTCAAAGGTAATGGACTCACCTTTTTGGGGAATATCCTCTCTCAAGGAGAGAATAAATCCTGCCAAAGTTTCAAAATCACCATAAGGAAGATTCCAACCATATTTTTCATTCAAATAATCTATTTCATGTCTCGCGCTCAATAAATACTCGTGATCGGAGAGTTTTTGCTCGATCAAGTCATCCTGATCATATTCATCCTGGATCTCACCGAAGATTTCTTCAATGATATCCTCCATACTGACAATCCCGCTTGTTCCGCCAAATTCATCTACTACCAACGCAAGGCTTTTTCTATCTTTGATGAATTGTATCAAAAGCTCATTAGCCAAAGCAGATTCTGGAACGATGATGATCGGTGTCAGGATATCGGAAATCTTTTTGGGTTTTTTGAACATCTCCAACTGATGACAATACCCGATCACATCATCGATTGATTCATTGTAAACAATGATTTTTGAATGACCACTTTCCGCAAAAACCTGCTTGAGCTCATCCATAGTATCGTCTATGTCCACAGCCACGATATCCGTGCGGGGAACCATACATTCACGTACACGGATGGTTTTGAATTCTATGGCATTGTCAAAAATCTTCGCATCCAGATCAACTTTCACATCCTGCCCACTATGATGAAGGCTATTTTTGATAAAACTGTTTAAGTCTGTTACTTTAAATACCGGCTTGTCCTCATTGTAGTCCAGCCTCAGTACTTTGGTGATGAAAAACCTTGACATACCTACTATCAACCATACCAAGGGATACATCAAAAAGTAAATGAGCTGGAAGGGAAGGGAAAAGAACGTTAGCAAACTATTCGGATTGAGCATAAAAATACTCTTAGGCAAAAATTCTCCCGTGATCAACACGATGATGGTGGACAGTACAGTCTGGATAATGACCACATAAGCCTGATTGTTAAAATTTCCTTTAAAAAGGATTCAAGCCAGGATTCAATCCAAGCCTCGAGCAAATAGGCCATAAAAATACCATAGAAGACCAGCGCGATGGTATTTC
>NZ_CDSBKL010000106.1:0-11325 GCF_977115555.1 Aquiflexum sp. | reverse complement strand
AGACGAATCCGACAGCGGAGATGGATTGATATGATGGGTTTATTGGAAATCGTTCCAGTCGATTTCATCAAAAATTCCCGAAATGGTTCCAAAACCAATCATTAGCAAAAACAAGATCAATATTCCTAATCCGACAGCATACCAGATCAGTTTTGCTTTGGCCCAATTGGCTTTGTTTGGATTTCCTGTTTTGTCAAATGCCCATACGATGAGCATGATAAAACCAATTACAGGGATATTGGCAATCAATATGGTCAAAAACCAGTCACTGGTTTTTACTGTAGGATGCTTGAAATCCGCATTGTAGTCAATTTCCATTTTCTTCAGAGTTTTGAGTTGTTAACAAGTCTTTTACTTCAAATGTGTACTCACTGATCGCATAATTTTCAGCATTTAAAGGATCTGTTTGGATAAATGTGATTTTGATGGTTTTGTAGTCCTCGATTTTGGAGTATCCTTGGGAATACAGCTCGGCGCATTTTCTTGCCACATTTTCTTCGCTATACCTCATTTCAGCACTTTTACCATTGAAAAGTCTGAGATCTATGGTTCCTTGGCTTTCTCCGTCAATGTATTCTTGGGTAACATTCACTTCCACACTTTCAAATTCCCCCAAAGCCATGATTTCCCCGGAAGGGATATACCCTTCTCCAGCAATTTTACTGAATCCCCACATCATCCCTTTGACCATTGTCTCTCCGTCGCAAGCGCAGGATCCAAGAAACAAAGAAATGACGAGTGAATAAATTGGAATGAATCTTTTCATTTTGCTGCTACGGCTTCTATTTCTATCAATAATTCCTTATTGGCAAGGGAATGCACTCCGATGGTAGATCGTGCTACTTTATTTGGGTTTCCCTCATTATTGAAAAACTCCCCATAAGCCTTGAACCATGCATCCCAATCAATTTTTCCTTCTTTGTCCGGAGCAAGATAAACACGGAGAAAGACCACATCTTCCATCGTAAATTCGGCTTCCTCGATAGTAGCTTTGATCCGATGCAAGACCCCAATACTTTGCTCATAGGTATCTCCATATCTACCATATGTGCCAGGAACCGCATTCTCATCCTTCACAGGAGCGACTAAACCCGAGGTATAGAAATATTCTTTACCTTTTGGAATATAAACACCGCGGAGAATGGCAGCGTCAGGCCGGTCATATCGGACAATGATTTCCTCCTTTTCTTCTATGGACTCTTTTTTTTCAGTTGTGACCATGCAAGATCCCAGGAAGGCAAATATTGGTATCAACAAAAGCGATATTTTCATTACTCAGTATTTTTAGGAATTAAAAAGGCTTGTTTTACCAAGCCTCTTTTTATTGAATTATATTTCCTTTATTCTTCGGCTTCAGCCATTTCGTTTTCTTTCATTTTGACCCGGAGAATGAAATCACTCAAAACATTCATGTAGTTTATAAATGCATCATAAGGCGTGTCGTAATGACTGAAATAGGAATGTACATGACCGTCTGAAAAGAATTTTGTACACATGTAATAGAAATGATCCGAGGTCTGCAGGTAATTCCAATCTCTTTGGATTTCTTCATCCTCGATGTTTTTGACTCGGGTTTCCATTTCATAGAGTTTGGAAAAAGCTTCATTTTGAAGGTCATTTCCCAACCAAGCTGTCAAATCCCTTTCCTCATCTGCCCATGATATTGGGGTTGGTACGTGGATCTTTGCTACCGGAGTTCCATTTGCAACTACCTCAGAAGGAGTAGAGAAATTGAAGTCAGTATATTTTAGAACAGCACTTGGAAGTGCTTTCATGAATTCAAAAATTCCGGTTTCCGCCCATTGGTGTTCACCGAAGGTTTCATAATCCATAAATAGGTTGATCACTTCCTGTTCCTTTGGTACGGCATTGAGCCAAGTGACAAACTTTTCTGTGGTCAGAGGATAATCTGCCCAAGTCTTATTGCTGAATCTAAAGGCGATGTCATCACTGAGTTGGAAGTTTTTAAGAAGTATTTTGAGATTGGGGTCAATCGCATTTTGGTAAACAAAATTTGGGCTCTTCCATCCCAAAATATGCTTGGCTCCTTCGGTCAGCATCCCTTCATAGCCCATCTCTGCTACCATTCCACCGATTTTGTCAGAATATATCAATTCTGTATTTCTAAAAACCTTTGGGGTATACCCGTTGAAATGTCTTTTTATTTTTTCAGCATGTCTACCGACCATTCTTGTGAACTCTCCTTTGCTTTTCAAAGAGCACAAGGCATGGGCATCTGTTTCAGCCAAAATTTCAACATGACCTGTGGCCACCAGTTTCTTGAAACTTTCCAGTACATCAGGTGCAAATGCTTCAAACTGATCCAAGCATACTCCTGAAATGGAAAAAGCCACTTTGAATCTTCCCTGATGGAGGTGGATGAGATCGAGTAAAAGCGCATTCATTGGCAGATAGCATTTTTGGGCTACTTTTCTGATAATGCTTTTGTTGCTGTAATCGTCCCAATAATAATGATCATCACCAATATCAAAAAAGCGATAAGGCTTGATTCTTAAAGGCTGGTGAACCTGAAAGTAAAAACAGATTGTTCTCATGGCTGTTGTTTTATGGTCTTTTCGTATACTTTAACTAGTTTGGCGGCAACATGCTCCCACTTCAATTTCTTCAATTCCTCACTTCCAAGTTCCTTGAACATCTTCGAAATACTTTCATAGTGAAGCAATCCAAAAATAGCGTCAGCCATGGCGTCCACATCCCAAAAATCTACTTTGATGGCATTTATCAGCACTTCGGCAACACCCGATTGTTTGGAGATGATGACAGGAGTATTGTGCCTTACGGCTTCAAGCGGAGCTATTCCAAATGGTTCGGATACGGAAGGCATGACATAAACATCACTGATGGCATACATGTCATCCACATCTTTTCCCTTGAGGAATCCGGTGAAATGGAATTTTGTACCCATTCCGAGTTCCGCTACTCGGACTATCATTTTATTGAGAAGATCTCCGTTTCCGGCCATAACAAACCTAACATTTGGATCCCTGTCAATTACTTTTTTTGCAGCTTCCACAAAATACTCTGGTCCTTTTTGGAATGTAATCCTTCCCAAAAATGTCACAATTTTTTCAGGCACATGCTTTCTTGTATTTGAATGGATGATGCTTGCATCCAATACGGCATTGTGCAGGACGCTGACTTTGTCAGGATGCACTCCGTATTTATTGATGACCACATTCCTTGTCAGATGGCTTACAGCTACGACATGGTCAGCAGCATGCATTCCTGCTCTTTCAATGTCATAAACAGGTTTGTTAACTGATTCACCTGACCGGTCAAATTCTGTGGCATGAATATGCGCAACAAGTGGTTTTCCGCTTATTTCTTTTGCAGCAATTCCTGCAGGGAAAGCCAGCCAGTCATGGGCATGGATGATATCATGTTCTTTGGATTTTGCGATTTGGGCAGCAACAAGGGCATACCTGGAAACTTCCTTCATAAGGTCTTTTCCATATTTTCCGCTAAACTCAAACTTATTGGAAAAAACGCTATCATCCACATCAGTCCTGTCATGAATGGTGAAGTCAGTGTATTTCTTAAACTCTTCAGGTCCTAAGTAAGGAACCAAAAAACTACTTACTTCAAGGTAAGTAAGATTCTTCCAAATTTTCTTAAACTTTCTTTCCCGATAATCGATGACGACATCGCTTGCATTGACAAAATCCGCCAGTGGTTCTTCATCACCCCATAATTTCGGCACCACAAAAATAACCTCTTGGTTGTGATGGTTTAAGCCTTTTACCAAACCATAACAAGCTGTACCCAAGCCTCCGGAAATATGTGGAGGAAATTCCCAGCCGAACATTAATATTTTCATAAGACCGAATTAAACTTTTTCCAAAATATACATCATTCTCAATAACTCACCGATAGACCATGCTGAAGAGATAGCCCCTTTTGGTCTGTGTGGAGGATCTCCATCGTATATCTCAGCGACAGTTCCTATACCGTATTGCGGCATGACATCGTCAAATGCCTGCACTAATTTTTCTACAAATTTTTTCCCGGATTTGCCATGTAACCTAAGGTACCCCTCTACAAAAGGCCCCAAAAGCCAAGCCCATACAGTACCGTTATGATAGGCAATATCCCTTGTGTATTGATTTCCATGGTAATAGCCTTTGTATCCAGGATCGTCGGGCGCCAATGATCTCAAGCCTCTAGGAGTAAGAAGTTTTGACTTGACAATCTCCAAAATACTTTTCATCTGACTTTCCTCCAACGGAGAATAAGGAAGGGAAGTAGCAAAAACCATACTTGGTCTTATGGACCAATCTTTAAAGTCACCATTCACATAATCTGCCAGATAACCCTTTTTCTCATCCCAGAAAACCTCAACAAATGATTTTTTCACCAATTCGGACAAATCTTTGATTTCAGAATCATTGGTCAGTTCATGATAAAAACAAAGAGCATTGTACCACAAAGCATTGATTTCAACAGGGCAACCGATTCTTGGTGTGACGGGACCATCAGAATTGACAGCATCCATCCAAGTGAGAGCGACTCCCTCTTGACCTCCGTACATCAGTCCATTTCCAAGCATGTGGATATTATAATCTGTTCCGTTTCTGTATCCATCAATGATACCTTTCATTTTTTCAAGGTATTTTTTCTTGATAGTTTTAGTATCGCCTGTAAATTTGATGTATTGCTGCAAAGACCAAAAGAACCAAAGTGGAGCATCCATCGAGGCAAGATTCCTCATCACACCGCTGCCTACATTTGGAAACAAAGGACCATGAAGGTCTGCAACCATGGTATCCATGATGTCGAGGAAAGTATCATTATCGCCTTGTGTCAAAGCCAATCCCGGTGATGCTACAAAGGTATCTCTACCCCACCAGCCAAACCACGGATAGCCTGCGATGACATGGGTTTTGCCATCTCTTTTTTGGATAAACTGCCCTGCAGAGTTTTTGAGGCAATTGACAAAATTGTTTCTCGGAATCCTTCGGGCAAGTTCTTTTTCAAAAGCCCTTTGCCTTGTGCTTGGATCAGCGTCGGTAAGTCCGGCTGAAAATATGACTGATTCACCTTTGGCAATATCAAATTCAAAAGTTCCGGGAACAAAAAGGTCTTCCTGATATTCATATCCCCTTTCCCGCTCCATGATATATTCAATGTTATAATACCATTCCGGTTTTGGAATATATTCATTTCTTTTTGAAAGTTGGAGATATAGGGGAGAGTACTCTGGGTAGAGTTGGAATTTCACTCCGTTTGGTACTTTTTCAAATTCTTTGTTTATCCTGTCATTTTCTTTTGAAAGGTTATGGTAGCCTCTAAAAGCCAAAAATGGACTGATCCGAATCTTTGTAGGCGAATGGGCCTCTAATAAAGTGTATTTGATCATTACACGATCCCGGTTGGTATCCAAAATTATCTCTTTTTGAAGTAAAACCCCACCGACGCGATAAGTGAGTTTTGGAATTGGCTCAGTATCAAAGTCTTCCAAATATTTATGTCCCCTTGGCGAATAATTTCCGGGAAACTTGCTGATCCCAAGGTTAAAACTCGCTCCTCTTTGAATAACTGTCTCATGGACAGTAGACAACATCACATGAAGTTGTTCGTCAATTTGAGGCTGTGGAACTACCAATAAGCCATGGTATTTTCTGGTATTACAGCCGATTATGGTCGTGCTTGTATAACATCCGCCTCTATTGGTTCGAATTATTTCTCTGTCAAGTGAGTAATTGAGGTTAATTAATTGGGTTTTGTCAAAGTGGATATAACTCATTTGGTCAAAAGTTTGAGATTTCCATAAAAATACTTTTTTGCATGCGAAAGAAAAATTTATTGGGACAAAAATAAAGGTTATGTTTCCATAACCTTAAATTATTCTTGGATTAAGAGAGTGCCCCTTCTTTTTGCAGTTCCTCGAAATTTCTGAGGGATTCCTCAAACTTGACAATATACTGCTGTACGAATTTGAGATTTACCGGATTGACTTTAGGAAATCTTGGCGAGGAGTTGAATAATGTAAACATTGCCTTTCAAATTTAATTTTAACCACTAATACAAATTTTGTGCCATTTGGGTTCATTGAAAGTAGTTAAAAATAAAAACCCCTATCCGAGACAGGGGTTTTTGGGTGGAAGACCGGGTTCGAACCGGCGACCTCTGGATCCACAAACCAGCGCTCTAACCAGCTGAGCTACAACCACCATTTTATTCTTTTCTGATCATTTATCAGATTGGACTGCAAAGGTAATATTTCGGTATTCCGAAAGCAATAGCATTTTTCAAATTTTTCTTGAAAATTTTAAGCGATCACCTTTCTTTTCTTCATGGAAAGTTCCGTTTTCGTAAGCCAAGTGTCCAGAAACCACTGTGTGTGTGACTTTTGATTTGAAAACATGTCCTTCAAATGGTGACCATCCACATTTGGAAAGAATATTGGATTTTTCAACTTTCCATGGATTGTCTAAATCGGCGATCACCAAATCGGCATGATATCCGGGACGGATATAACCTCTTTTATCAATTTCGAAAAGGATGGCAACATTATGACACATTTTCTGTACGATTTCCTCGAGCTTGATTTTACCATCATGGTACAGGTCGAGCATGGCGACAAGGCTGTGTTGGACCAATGGGCCTCCTGATGGGGCAGAGGTATATGGCCTTGATTTTTCCTCTAAAGTATGAGGAGCATGGTCAGTGGCTATGACGTCAATTCTCCCTTCCAATACACCTTCAAGAATACGTGCACGGTCTTGTTTGGTCTTTACAGCAGGATTCCATTTGATTAGATTTCCCTTTTCCTTATAATCTTCCTCCGAAAACCAAAGATGATGGATACAAGCTTCTGCGGTGATGCGTTTTTGCTCTAAAGGAATGGAATTGTCAAACAGGTCCACTTCCCGGGCTGTGCTGATATGAAGGACATGAAGTTTGCTCCCATATTTTTTTGCCAAAGCAACGACTTTCTTTGAAGCATCAAAACAAGCCTCTGCTGACCGGATTTTTGGGTGAAACTTGACAGGAATATCCTCTCCATATTGGGCTTTGTACCTTTCCAGATTGGCTTTGATGATATCATCATTTTCACTATGCGTGGCAATCAGTAGCTTGCATTCAGCAAAGATTCTTTCCAGGCTTTCAGGATTGTCAACCAACATATTTCCGGTGGATGAACCTTGAAATACCTTGATGCCACAGACATTTTCCGGATCGACTTTCAGTATTTCTTCGATGTTGTCATTGGTGGCACCAAAAAAGAAAGAATAATTGGCAAGAGATTTTTTGGCCGCGATACTGTATTTTTCTTCCAAAAGTGGAATAGTAGTGCTTTGAGGGACCGTATTGGGCATCTCCATATAAGAGGTGACACCACCCGCCACAGCGGATTTGCTTTCGGTATAAATATCAGCTTTGTGTGTCAATCCGGGTTCTCTGAAATGCACCTGATCGTCTATCAGGCCGGGGAAAACATATTTTCCTGTAGCATCAATATGGATATCTGCTTCAAAATCTGACAGATCCGGGCCAATATTATAGATCATTCCGTCTTGAACAATAATGTCGGCGAGGGTTATCTTGCCTTCATTCACTATATTTGCACCGGTGATTAAAATACTTTTCATGAATTTCTTTATGAGATGGGAAATTTAATCATAGAAACACCTATCATTTAAGCTGATTTTCCTAAACTGAAGAAATTTCAAGACCTTAAATTTAATTCCTTGTGTTTCTTTTTCTCCAAAAATACAAAACATGTCCGATAGCCCTCAAATTTTCGAAAATTATAAATTAAATAAGCAGCTCCTCGACGCTGTAAAAGAGGCCGGATATACAAAACCTACTCCTATTCAGGACAAAGCGATTCCATTGGCCCTTGCCGGCCATGATGTATTGGGTATTGCTCAGACCGGAACCGGCAAAACAGCCGCCTACATCTTGCCAATTCTGATGAAAATCAAGTATGCTCAAGGGATGCTTCCAAGGGCATTGATATTGGCTCCAACCCGGGAATTGGTCATGCAGATCGAAGAAGCAGTAATCGTTTTTGGCAAAAATACAGACTTGAGATACGTTTCTCTTTATGGCGGTTTGGGACCAAAAACCCAGATTGAAAAACTTCAAAAGGGGGTAGACATCATCATTTCCACTCCGGGAAGATTTTTGGACCTTTACCGAAAAGGTGAAATCGTCACCAAGGAAATCAAAACAATGGTCTTGGATGAGGCTGATAAAATGCTGGACATGGGCTTCATGCCGCAGATCAGGTCGATACTCGAGATCATTCCCACCAAGCGCCAAAACCTCCTTTTCTCTGCCACTTTTGGACAGAAGGTGGAGAAATTTTCTTATGAATTTTTGGAATTTCCGGAGCGCGTGGAAGTTTCTCCGCAGGCAACTACTGCCGAGACCATCCATCAGGTCAAATATTTGGTGCCCAATATCAAAACGAAAACCGGCCTTTTGATCCATATCCTAGAGAGCAGCGATGTCAAAAGGATCATGGTATTTACCAAATCGAAAAAGAATGCGGAATTGGTTTTTAGCTACCTGGACAAAAAGAAACTAGGTACAATCCGTGTCATCCATGCCAATAAAGGACAAAACACCCGAATCAACTCCATGGAAGATTTCAAGGCAGGAGATGTCAGAATCTTGGTTGCGACTGACGTGGCAGCAAGGGGGCTCGATATCAGTATGGTCAGCCATGTGGTTAATTTTGACGTACCACTTATCTATGAAGACTATGTGCACCGCATCGGCAGGACAGGAAGGGCTGAAAATGAAGGCATTGCCATCACTTTTGTCAATCCGGCTGAGGAATACCATTTTGGGAAAATAGAAGAAATCATCCGCATGGAAGTGCCGACTGTGCAGATTCCTGTTGAAGTGGAAGTTTCAGCTACGCCGTTTGAAGAAAAGCAAGCTTACGAAAGGGAAATCGATGGGCAAAAAAGAAAGATGAACCCGGATTTCAAGGGTGGCTTCCATGAGAAAAAAGCCATTCCAAAAGCCAACCCCAACAAAGTCGAAAAGAAACGCGGCAACAAAAACTCCAAAGCCAAGCGAAACAGAAACCAAATGAAGACGCAGGCAAAGTGGAAGAAGTGATTATAACAGTCCTGCTCTACTGAAATGCCTTAAATCAAAAGCCTCCGAATTGAGTAAATTCGGAGGCTTTTGGTTCTCTAATCCCTCGGTGGATTGATCATAATGTGTGCCCTATGTGTTCCGGGATCCATAATCCATGGCATGGCCGGACCTGATGGCTTTAGTGGCAGACCGGTACTCGCTTCCGTGGCCCAAGGGATATACACCACATAGCGCAGGTAAGGATCTTTCACTTCACCCGTTTCAGGATTGTAATCTACTGCATCGGCGCTCAAGACAAATAAAGTTGCGCCATCTTTGGGCATGATCAGTTTGCCGGATTTGGCTTCTTCCTCCCGGATGTCAAAAATCTCTTTGGCTGTTTTCCCTTCTTTCTTCAACTGCCGTCCCCTTTCCATAAAAGGATCCAAAGTATTGTGGTAACAGGAAGAATTGAATCCGGGGCTGTTTGGGTCATCAGCCAAGCAGATCATTTCATTGGTTCCCTTCCTTAATAATATAAAGGATCCTTTTTCATCAAATCCATACACCGTCGCACCTTCTCTTTTATCATCAGGAGCAGCCATCAAAGCAGTTTTGATCTGAACATCCTTAGAAGGTATGGATTGGGCAAAGGATGAGATATTGAAAAGAAAAATGAGAGAAAATAGGAGTGGGGTTTTCATGGCTATTTGGTTTTGTGACAGGTCTAAGTTAGAGGTTTTGAGGCTGTTTAAAGATTTTTCATAAAAAATCCTTTGGCTTCGGGGTCAAATTTCTCAATCGCATACCTCAGCATGGTTCGTGGCATGGTCTTGTAATGCTTTATTAAAAACTGACGAGCAGTTTCGTAATCACGGTTACCGATCTCACGGATCATCCAACCGACTGCTTTGTGAATCAAGTCATGAGGGTGATGGAGCAGGATTTCAGCAATTTTTATGGTGTCTACGAAATCGTTTTTCTTGATAAAACCAAATGTACTCATGATGGCAATCCGTTGATCCCAAAGTTTCCCTGATTTTGCCAGATCAAAAAGAATTTTCCTGTCTTTAAAAAACAGGAAATCACCCAAAATCAGATGTGCTGAGCTGTCCACCAGGTCCCAATTATTGACCCAGGATCTGTTTCTGAGGTAAAAATCAACCAAAAATTTCTTTTCTGCTTCGTAATTGGCTTTTTGATATTTAAGAACCAAGATGAGGACCGACGTAAGCCTTACCTCATGGTATGGGTTTTTGATTAGGTCATCAAGCTCTTCTATTGATAAAGATTTCCAATATTGTTTGACGATTTTTCTTTGTTCGGGAACCGTAACACCCAAAAATTGGTCTCCCTCTCCATATTCGCCCTTTCCTGATTTGAAAAACCTTGGGAAAAAAGCGGCTTTTTCAGGGATGGCTTTTTGCTTTAGTCCCTCAATTATTTGATCATGCAGATCCATATTTTTATTTTTTTTCTTTTTTTAAAGTTCGGTTATTTCTTTTTCAGGTCTCATGTTTTTCTCTTCAATTGAAAAAGATTCTATCAGCAATGTTGAGATTATCCGGGCAAATACTCATTGATACTTTGAGATAAATAAAATTCCGTTATTTTTTTGTTATATTTGATCTGTATTCATAGACCAAATTTTTCTCAAGACGGCCAAATAATCTTCCGATTCACTCGTCTTGAATTTCGCATATTTCCGAGTTAAACTTTTGCTGTTTTATATGAAACAAAAAATTTTCATTGCTGATGACCATCCTCTTTTCCTTAAAGGACTAAAAGGATTTTTGGAGGAAAATAATTTTGATGTAATAGGAGAAGCTCCGAATGGTGACTTGGCGCTGAAATTTATTCAGGAGATAGAGCCTAATTTGGCTATTTTGGATCTTGATATGCCTGGGATGAGTGGGTTGGAAGTGGCCAAAATGTGTCAGGAGAAGGAAATCCAAACGAAGATTATACTGCTGACATTCCATAAGAAGTCTTACATCTATCAGCAAGCCAAATCATTAAATATTTCAGGATACGTTCCAAAGGATTTTGCAGTGGAAGAACTTTTGG
Source organism: Aquiflexum sp. (assembly GCF_977115555.1). Taxonomy (NCBI): domain Bacteria; kingdom Pseudomonadati; phylum Bacteroidota; class Cytophagia; order Cytophagales; family Cyclobacteriaceae; genus Aquiflexum; species Aquiflexum sp. Next base: position 198 of record NZ_CDSBKL010000106.1, on the reverse strand, counting down.
ATTGCATAAAGGTTGTTTCAAATAACGAAATATACCTGAGTGAAGGGATCATTTCGGAAAAAACCAAAGAGAGAATAGCTGATAAACCCAATAACCTGACTCCTTCAGAAATTAAAATCATCAGGTATATAGCGGATGGAATGACTACAAAAGAAATTGCCAACTTATTGTTTCTGGCCGAAAGAACTATAGATAAGC
>NZ_CDSBKL010000105.1:0-11435 GCF_977115555.1 Aquiflexum sp. | reverse complement strand
ATTCAAAAATTCAACATTAATCCTCGGGAATATATTCCCACATTCTAAAGCCTCCCTGAAAAGCCAGGTTATTGTTTCCAAACCTACAGCCTTCAGGTAATTCAGACAATAGTTTGGAATTGCCTCCTCCGATCACGATGTCATCAGGTAGGAATGATGCAGAAAATCTTGAAATTATATTTTTGACGTGGTTCTGCCATTTTTTTTGACCCATTCTTTCCAAACCCCTCAAACCCACATAATCCTCAAAAGTACCTTTTTTATACTCCTGATGAGCAAGTTCCATCGGTACCACACTGCCGTCCACCACAAGTGCAGAACCCATTCCAGTCCCTAATCCTAAAAACAGCAACACGCCAGTATGATAAGACCCCAAAGCCTGCATCGAAGCATCATTCATGATTTTGACTGGTTTCTGAAAAGCTGACTCAAAGTCAAACCCAATCCACCCTTGTCCAAGGTTCTTGGGTTCAGTCATTATTTTTCCTTTTTTGATGATTCCCGGATAGCCTATAGAGATGAAGTCATATTCCCAATCTTTGGTAAATTCCATCACTTCAGAAACCATTTTTTCAGGATTCATAAAACTTCCGGATGGGATTTTCCTTCTTTCCTGATCGTTATTAGCTTTTACTTTAACGTTGGTGCCTCCGATATCTATGACGAGTATTTTCAAATTCATGTGGGTTAACTACCGCAAGTTAAAAAATAGACTTACTCTTTCAAATGAAGAATTGATTTAAAACAAGGTATCAATACCCGTATTGGAGCTAAAATATTATAATTAAGGCATATAGAAGGTTTATGGCCTTCAAAAAAACTTTCATGATGACACATCGGGTAAATCAATATGTTTTACTGGTAAAAAGTTGGTAGGTGTTTGGAAACCAAAAAAATCGGCTCGGATTTCCTTAAAAAATCAGCACCACTTATCCTTTACATTCTATTTTGATAAAATTATTGAAGCTTTGAATACGAATTAACTCTCAAAAAACAGAATGTTCTTTTGGCTCCATTTTAAGATTACATGACAAACATCATGTATTTATTTGATTATCAGCGTTAAATTTTGGAATGCTTATCATCATCTTTGGTAAAGCACATTCAAAATGAAGCTAAAACTTCCAAATATTGAGCAAAACCAGTTTCTGAACGAAGTTGGCGATATTTCCCGCTTTACAGCCCGATTTTTTAAAGAAGTGTCCAAACCAAGACAGGAATATTCCGAGTTCATAAACCAATGTTATTGGATAGGGTACAAGACCTTGACCCTTGTCGGTGTCACAGCTTTTATCATGGGATTGGTATTGACAATTCAGTCCAGGCCCACATTGGTGGAGTTTGGGGCAGAATCCTACCTGCCCTCGATGGTATCGGTTTCTTTGATCAGGGAAATTGCACCTGTGATTACGGCTTTGATCTGTGCGGGAAAAATAGGATCCGGAATGGGGGCTGAACTTGGGTCAATGCGGGTAACAGAGCAAATCGATGCCATGGAAGTTTCAGGTACCAATCCATTCAAATACCTTGTCGTGACAAGGGTGATGGCAGCCACCCTGATGGTACCGGTATTGTCAAGCTTGGCCAATGCCATTTCGCTCTATGGCGGGTATTTGGGAGTGAATATCCGGGGTCAGGTCAGTTGGCACTTGTATTGGTTTCAGGTATTTGGGGTCTTGGATTTCAGTGACATGCTCCCTTCTCTGATCAAAACATTTTTCTTTGGTTTTGCCATCGGAATCATCGGAACTTACAAAGGTTTTAATTCCACCAAAGGAACTGAAGGCGTAGGAAGGTCTGCTACCACTGCCGTAATTGTTGCGTCTTTGTTGGTATTTGTGATTGATTTAATTGCTGTTCAGATTATTGACATCTTGGGCTTGACATAAATGGAGAAGGATTTGAAACCGGTCATCGTGGTGAAGAAAATCAATAAATCATTTGGTGAAAACCATGTGCTGCGTGACTTTTCTATGGAAGTAATTCCGGGAGAAAACCTTGTGATTTTAGGTAAATCAGGTTCAGGCAAATCGGTTTTGATCAAATGCATCATCAACCTGATGAAGCCTGATTCGGGAGAAATAATAGTCTTGGACCAGGACATCCTTGGCCTTGATCAGGATGAGCTTGATAAACTCAGGGCTAAAGTCGGCTTCCTTTTCCAAAGCAACGCTTTATACGATTCTATGACCATCCGGGAAAACTTGTTATTTCCACTCCGGATCCATTGGACCAAAGAGGAAAGGGCGAAACAAGCGGAAAATGCCGTTATTGAAGCCTTAGAGGATGTTGGTCTTTCGCATACTATCAATATGATGCCTTCGGAGCTATCGGGGGGGATGCGAAAGAGGATTGCGCTCGCGCGTTCATTGATTCTGAAACCCAGTGTCATCCTATATGACGAGCCGACGACGGGTTTGGATCCTATTACGGCAAGGGAAATCAGCGAACTGATGCTCAATGTGCAAAAGAAGTACAATGCCACCTCTGTGATCATTTCCCATGATATGAACTGTATCCGCATCACTTCCAACAGGGTGATCATGCTGATTGATGGCAGGTGCTATGCGGATGATACTTATGAAAACCTTCATTTATCCAAAGATCCCAAAATCAGGGAGTTTTTCGACTGACTATGAAAGAGAAGAAAAAAATCAATAACTCGAAATTAGGACTGATGGTATTGGCAGGTGTGCTTTTCCTAGTTTATGCCTTATACATGATCGGGAAAAACCAAAATATTTTTGGGTCATCAATCACCATCATTTCTGTTGTCGAAAATGTAAATGGCCTTGTACCTGGAAACAATGTACGTTTTCAGGGAATAGATGTGGGAACAGTCAAATCGATAGAAATGGCAAATGATTCTTCTATCCATGTCACTTTGTACATCCAGAAGAAAATGCAGCCTTTCATTAAAAATAATGCACTCACTTCCATCAATACCGATGGCCTGATGGGCAACAAAATCCTCCATATCCTTCCACAGGATGGCAATGCCGATCCGGTCAGAGAAGGGGATATTCTTTATCCCAAAGACCAAATCGATACGGATAAAATGTTGGAAAAATTAAGCAATACCGGCGATTATCTTGAAATAACCTTGATTAACCTAGCTGAAGTCTCAGAAAAACTTAACAGCAGTGAAAGCCTGTGGGCATTGCTGTCTGATGACCAACTTCCCGAAGATATAAAAAATGCGATCGGTGAATTTAAGACTGCCGGATCCAATGCAGCAGACTTGGCAAAAGCAGGAAAAGAACTCATAGAAGATTTGGAGAAGGGAAATGGAATCGTACATCAAGTCTTTAAAGACTCTGTCTTGGCCGATAACCTGAATAAATCCATTGAAAATATCCTACAAACAAGTGCTGATGCGGCATTGATGATGGATGATATCAGGGAAATTGTGAATAGCATTGAGTCCGGCGAGGGTACTGCAGGTCTGATTCTCAATGACAGCCTGATGCGGGAATCCCTTTTGAAAAGTATGGAGAACATTGAAAAGAGCACCTATAATTTCAATCAAAACATGGAAGCGCTTAAGGGAAATTTTCTTTTCAGGAAGTACTACAAAAAACAGGAGAAAGAAAGAAAAAAAGAAGAAAAGGAAAATCAAGTAAATGATTGAGGCCGGTATTTTCAGGTTAGAATGGGGTAATCCTGCTAAGATGAATTACCTAAGATTTGAATGATGGAATTATGAAAAAGTATTCTAAAGTAGCTTCAGAACTAGTCATGGTAATGGGACTACCCGGTTCAGGTAAGAGCTATTTTGCAAAAGGATTGGCCAAAGAAATTGATGCAGTTTATCTTGGAAGTGATGAGCTCCGAAAAGAAATGGGCTTGATGGGCAATTATCAGCTTGATAACAAATTATCTGTCTATGGGGAAATGTTCAATAGGGCAAAGGAAATCCATAAATCAGGGGAAAGCCTGGTTTTGGATGGGACTTTTTACCTGCAACAAGTCCGGGATCTTTTTATTTTTTTGGCAAAGTCACTATCATGGAACCTGTCTATCATCCATATCAAAGCAGATGAATCGCTGATTTCCAAAAGGCTTTCTAAGCCCAGGGAAGACAGTGAGGCAGACATGGAGGTGTATCTGAAGATCAAATCTGAGTTTGAACCTATTAGGGAAGCCCACCTATTGATTCAATCCACCGATGACTCGCTCCAAGAAAGTGTGGAAAAAGCCGTAAAATACATCCATTCAGACCATGAAAAGGCAAGACGTTAGTCAATTGATGGCTAAGGGAAGTTATGAAGGAAAACCCCTTAAAGGGATTCTGGAAGAAACCAACATCTCTTGGGTAATACTAAGTGGAAGATATGCCTTTAAAATAAAAAAAGACATCAAATTGTCATTTTTGGATTATTCCACACTTGCCTTGAGAAAAAAATACTGCAAGAAGGAATTTGACCTCAACCAAAGATTTTCTTCCATCTACCTTTCTGTCCAACCCATCATCTACCTCAATGGAAAATGGACCATTGGGGAAGGAGTGGGGGAGATAATGGACTATGCGGTCTGCATGAGACGCATGCAGGCTGACAAAAGGATGGATGTACTTCTTACCCACGATAAAGTCGATCCATCAAGAATTTCCCTTCTAGCCAAGCAGGTCGCCATGGTTCACCAAACGGCTGAAATAATTGACCAGGAATTTAATCCGGATAAAGCAAAGGACTTGTTCAATGACCTGAACTCGGTTCAAGAAGTCGTTTTGAAAGAATTCGGAACGCCCTTTTCCGATATAATTCCAAAGATGATTTCATTCAGTGATGATTTTTTAGAAAGGCATGCAAAGAGGTTTTCAGAAAGAAGCAAAGGAGGGTTCATCAGGGACCTACATGGAGACCTTCACAGTGGTAATGTTTTTCTCTACAAGAAACCGGTCCTTTTTGATTGTATTGAATTTAGTGACGCTTTCAGGCAAATAGATATTTTGTATGAGATAGCCTTCATTTGTATGGATCTGGAATTTTTTGGAAGGAAAGACCTGTCGGATTTGTTTTTGGATGTATATGACACCATTTTGACCTGTTTTCCAAAAGAAGCCGATAAAGAAATATTCCTGTATTTCAAGTGTCTGAGAGCAAATGTCCGGGCAAAAGTTTTTCTATTGAACAGCAAGTCAGAACCCGATCAGAAAAAGAAAACCTTGGAATTGTCAAAAGCTAGAAAGTACTTGGAGCTTGCATTAAGTTATCAGGAACAACTGAAGTAATGGAATCGGTAGAATCTCACTTCTTTGAATTCTGTTCAAATAAGGATTTCGATTGCCATTAATTTGTTGTTTTTAGATTGTCCATCCTACATCTTTTATGCCCTCACATCAACAAAAACCCAAATTTATTGCTTCTTTGGCGGATTAAAATTAAGTTTAATTGGCTTAGACTTTGAATTTTACCTAGCAATTGACCCAAATGAAGACCTCTCTTAACCTCAAACCTATATGGGTTCTAATCCTTATTTTATTTCAAGGTTGTAGCTCCTCGCCTGAAGAGACCACAGAAAATCAGGAAGAGGACATTTATGCAGAGCATGTACGCACATCCAAGTTCCAAACACCGGAAGAAGAGAGGCAAAGCTTTATGCTTCCTGAAGGGTTTGAGGTCACACTTTTTGCCTCTGAACCGGACATCACCAAACCCATCAACATGGCTTTTGATGAAAAAGGAAGGCTTTGGGTCACGCAATCTTCTGAGTATCCTATTGCAGCTGGTGAAGGAGGTGGAAAAGACAGGATCACCATTCTGGAAGATACTGACGGAGATGGCAAAGCAGACAAGATTACAGATTTTGCCAACGACCTCAACATTCCGATAGGAATTATTCCAATCAAAAATGGCGCAATTGCTTATTCCATTCCGAATGTCTACAAAATGATGGATACGGACAATGATGGCAAAGCAGACCAAAGGGAAGTTTTGCTCGGCCCTTTTGAGCATAAGGATACGCATGGAATGGTCAACAACCTGTTTCGTGGATTTGATGGTTGGATCCATGCTTCCCATGGATTTTCCAATATTTCAGTGGTGGCAGGCCAAGACAGGGATTCTATCAAAATGGTTTCAGGAAATACTTTCAGGTTCAGAATGGACGGCAGCAGGGTAGAAAAAACCACCGATGGCCGGATCAATCCTTTTGGTTCGGATTACGATGAGATGGGCTACCACTATTCGGCAGACTGCCATACCTTGCCTATTTACCAATTGATTTGGGGTGGGAATTATACCCAATGGGGAAAGAAGGAACCGAATATGGGTTTTGCGCCAACCATGATGGATTACGGTTTGAAATCCACAGCGCTTTCAGGTTTGGTGTATTATACCGATGACCAGTTTCCCGAGGAATACCGCAACAGCTTTTATTCAGGAGACGTGGTGACTTGCAGAATCAGCCGCAATACGATGGAATTCCATGGCAGCACGCCAAAAGCCATTGCCCAAGATGATTTTTTGGTCAGCAAAGATCCTTGGTTTAGACCTGTCGATATCAAAATCGGTCCAGATGGCGCCATGTATGTAGCTGATTTTTATAACCGGATCATCGGACATTATGAAGTGCCTTTAGACCATCCTGGAAGGGACAGGGTCAGCGGACGCATTTGGAAAATTACCTACAAAGGAAACCATAGGAAAACCATAGATTGGTCCAAAGCAACTCAGGCAGAATTGATTCAAGGCATGGGCAATAAAATCCTCCAACTCAGGATGGTCGCCACAGATGAATTGGTAGATAGGGTTGGTACTGATGCCATACCCTCTCTCATAGCAATGGTTGACGACAAAAAAACCAGTCCAGAACAATTGATTCAGGGCTTATGGGCATTATACAGATTGGAAGCCTTGCCTGAAAAGACCCTTCAAACTGCCCTCAAACACCCTGACAGAAAGGTGAATGTCCATGCTTACAAAATACTTGCGAATTACAACCGGATACCGGAAGCCTTATTCACCACTGTAATTGAAGATATTTCTTCCGATGATCCGCATGTCCAAAGAGCTGCTGCAGAGCTTTTGAGCAGACACCCCAATCAAAAAGCATTCGAAAAATTGGTCACGCTTCACCCTGCCATCCCGGAATATGATACCCACTTGAAATACACAGTGTTGTTGGCAATTTCCCAACACCTCCAACAAAAGGAAATTCTTCAGTTTGCCATCAAAACCGATTGGGAAGAAAATCAAGAACGCGTATTGGCACTTGTCCTTTCGGATTTGAATGAACCGGAGGTCGGAGATTTTTTGCTTTCCCATCTGAATAAGTATCCCGAAAACACCAAAAACAACGCTGCTTTTACAGAAGCAATTTCAAGGACGATCCAAGCTTCCAAAATGGATGATTTGCTCAATTGGGTCAAAGAAAAATCAGTCCTTGTTCCTGCTGAAGCCCATGTATTGGCAGCTGCCACCACTCAGGGAATGAACCAAAGAGCCATACCTATACCCAAGTCTTATCAAATTTGGTATGCTGAACTTGCGGAAAAAATCCTCTTAGAAAATAGGGGAAAGGAAATAACCGATGACCTCCAAAAAGAACGCTTGCTCTTTGCTACCGAAACTGCCGGCAAATACAAAATAGCTTCTTTGAAAGATCCTTTGGTAAAATTATTGTCAGAAAAGGCAGGGGATGAGAACATTAGGCTTGCGGCTTCCAAGGCTTTGATGCTGATTGACCCCAAGTCAAGCTTGGGTTTGATAGCAGATAGGATGCAGGACGGCGCAGAAGACCTCAGCTTAAGGGTAAAATTGGCCTCATCAATAGGTCTATGGGACAGCCCGGAGGCCTGTAGAATTCTAGGTGAAAGCATGCGAAATGCGCCAACAGAATTGCAGGAAGCCATCAGCTTGGAGTTGGCAAAATCAAAACCAGGCAAATCTGACTTGATGGCCTATATCAAAAAAGGGTATGCTCCCGCGAGACTTCTCAAACAAAGAACGGTGGAAGAAAACCTCATGGCAAATATTACCCCTGAGCAATTGAAAATCTTTGAGGAATTGACGGCTAATTTGGTTCCGATTTCCGAGGAAAGGCAGGAACTGATCGACAAGCGCCTGTCAGATTTTGTTCCTGACAATAGTCTGATTGCCTCCGGAGCTTTGGTTTTTGAGAAAAACTGTAGCAGCTGCCATCAGATTGACAACAAAGGTGGACTAATCGGTCCGCAATTGGATGGTGTCGGCAATTGGGGGAAAACTGCCTTGGCAACCAAAATCCTTGATCCAAACCGCAACATCACGGAGAATTTCAGGACCTACAACATTTCATTGAACAATGGTCAGACTGTTTCAGGGCTGTACAGAAGGGAGGAAGGACAGACCTTGGTATTGGCCGATCAAACCGGAATGGAATTTTCCATCTCAAAACCTGACATCAAAGAAATGCTTCCTTCCAAGTACACCCTCATGCCGGATAATTTTCATACTTCCCTTTCAGTAGAAGAATTCAATTCCCTCCTTGTTTACTTGTTAAACACAAAATAGAACACCATGAAATACTCGAATCACTCACATATCTCTTTGTCAAAACCTAATCCCGAATGGTCAATGCATCTTTTTGTAGTAAGGTGTTCTTTGTTGGCTATAATGACAATTTTTGGTTTCAGCCCTTTATTTGGCCAAAATGTCGACCCTGTGAAGGGAAACAGGATTTCTTTTGAAAAGCAGGTATTGACTACAGAATTTCTTGCAGAAGGAGTGGGAGTGGGCGATGTCAATCATGATGGTTTGGTGGACGTCATGGCCGGTGCTTATTGGTTTGAAGCTCCTGAATGGAATAAACATGAGCTTTCCCAAGCTCAAAAATTTGAATATGACAAAGGTTATAGCAACGCTTTCATTTGCCATGGCATGGATGTCAACAAAGACGGATGGGTAGATTTTGTAAGGATAGGATTTCCGGGTAAAGAGGTATTCTGGTTTGAAAACCCAAAAAATGAAAAAGGTCACTGGAAAAGACATGTAATCCATCCCACATTGGGAAATGAATCTGCGGGATTTTATGACATCGATGGAGATGGGGATTTGGAGATTTTGGGAGGTAATTCCGCGACGGGGCAGATGGTATGGTTAAAACCTTATACCCATGCAGGTAAAACCGAGTGGAAAGAATTCACTATCAGCCAAAAAGAAAGCCATGGCTCGGCACCTTTTTCCCATGGTTTGGGATTTGGAGACATCAATAGCGATGGCAGAAAAGATGTAATCATCAGGGAAGGATGGTGGGAAGCGCCGGAAGATCCCAAAACTCCGGATTGGAAATTCCATGCGGCGGATCTTGGCAAGCCTGCTGCCCAGATGTATGCCTATGACTTCAATGGAGACGGCCTACAAGATGTACTCTCCTCTTCCGCCCATGAATTGGGGATTTGGTGGCACGAACAGGGAAAAGACAAGGATGGCAATTCAAATTGGACCACGCACCTCATCGACGATACCTATACCCAGACCCATGGGGTAGCCTTTACAAATATCAATTCGAATGGCTTACCTGATTTTATTACCGGCAAACGTTATTTTGCCCACATGGGATCTGATCCGGGCGAATTTGATACGCCCTTTCTTTATTGGTATGAGTTTGTGCCGGGAGCCAATCCAACTTGGATTCCGCACAAAATAGACGAAGACTCAGGGGTAGGAGTGCATGTTCTCTCAGAAGACATCAACAAAGATGCCTTGCCTGACATCATCATTTCCAATAAAAAAGGAGTTTTCGTATTCCTACAAAACAGAAAATAAATACCATCCAAAGAAATAAAATCCTATCCAAGATCCTGATTTTCTTTGTTTTAATCATAGATAAACTCTATTGCTTCCAAACCAAAACAAAAAGTCTTACAGCTAAAAAGTAGGAACTGTGGGCTGCGGCATTGTCTGTGGCCAATCTACCACTGCGCCAACTCCTTTTTCCCATATTGGCAAAATAGCAAATAATCCTACAAACAAGTTATTGATTCAAACTCTCCTCATTCTGATACCTCTCTGTATAATCTTTCTCATCCATTCCTTTGCTGAATCTTCTCAGGTTATAGGTAAAACTCAACATCACATAAGTTTGGAGCACATTTGATTGGACGTCTTCCACAAAAGTTTCAGTGATATTCCTTCTGACATTGGCATTTTCACCCAACAAATCATAGACCATCAAACTGATTTCTCCACGTTGGTTATTGAATATTTTTTTGCCCACACTCATATTGACCAGTGAAAAATTAGTGTCAAATCCTTGAGAAAGACCCGAGTTGATCTGATGGTTTAGGTCCAAACGGTAAATGATTCCTTCCCAAATGATCCAGTTAAAATTGATACGGAACCTTTGTTGAAAAAACTTGCTGTCAAGGCTTGAATTGAGACTGTTGTTCACTTCGTTGAAGGAGGACCTAGACCAGATATTGAAATCTACCTGATCACTGATATTGCTACTCAAAGAAAACCCGGTACTCAACCTGCTGGAATTGTTGAATCCGATTTGATCATTGACCTGCCCGGGCCTTTGGGTAAAGCCTAATCCTGCGTTTATATTGAAGTTGGATTTGATGAATCCGATCGGCATGCCATAGCTAAACCAAGACCTGAAATCCTTGAATCCGTCCAAGTTTACAGGTTTATTCAGCTGCGAACCGGTTTCTAAGATGATGCCATCTTGGATTTCGGTCGGTTCACTTGCGATCAGGGTACTGTTGGAAATAAAATTATCCACGAACCTGGATTGGGCAAAAATATTCCAGTTTTTATCGGTATCAGGATTGTTGCTTCTAAACCTTACCCGGATTTGATTGGTATAGGACTGGTCCAAATCGGGATTTCCTGTGCGCAATTGCAGGGGATTGGTATTGTCAATCACCGCCTGAAGTTGGGAGATCTGGGGTTCGTTGGTATACGTATCGTAATCAAACTGCAGGTTGGTATTGGTATTGAATTTATATTCCATCCTCACGGTCGGGGTGAAATTCTGAAAAGTCTTGTTCAGCATGTCAGGATTAGGAAAGAACTGGTCGTTTTTGAGCCTGGCATCCTGGTATTCCAATTCTGTTTGGAGCTTGTATTTTTCTGTCAAAAACTGATAACCGAATTCCAGTTCTTGGGTCAGGTATTTACTCTGAAAAGTATTGCTCAATGCCGTATCCAAAGAAAGATTTCCATTGTCAAAATCCCCGTTTTCAACATTGAAAGTAAGCTTGTCCGAATCATTTAACCTGTTTCCGATCTGGTATTCCACCTCCATCTGACCCCTTTGACCCAAAGGCTCAGTGTAGGATACACGGCTTTGCCAGAAATCTCCGGTTCTTTCTCGGGTAGTACGCTGGTCAATATTTTCTTGACGGTTTCCACTTTCTTCGTAGAAAGTATTTTCTGCCTTACGGTCAGATTCATCTTCATTCCATCCTTTTTGAAAATTGGTCCTGAAAGTAATGGTCCTACCGG
>NZ_CDSBKL010000104.1:0-11583 GCF_977115555.1 Aquiflexum sp. | reverse complement strand
ATCCAAACACCTTGAAACTTTTTATATTTGCATCCAAAGCAAAGCCATGCAAAAAAGACTTGTTCTGGACCAACAGCAAATCGCGATTATTCTCAAGCGGTTTTGCCATCAGTTGATTGAAAACCACGATACTTTTGAAAACACCGTACTTTTAGGCTTACAGCCACGTGGACCCATTGTTTTGGATAAAATCGTCAGATTATTGGAAGAAATAGCAGGTGTAAAAGTTCCTTTCGGATATCTTGATGCCACTTTTCACAGAGATGATTTCAGAAGAAGGGATTTTCCACTCAAGGCAAATGAAACCAAAATAGATTTTCTGATTGAGGGAAAAAAAGTCGTGCTGATCGATGATGTCCTGTACAAGGGGCGTTCGGTCAGGGCTGCATTGGATGCAATGATTGCATTTGGCAGGCCACAAAAAGTGGAACTGATGATCTTGATAGACCGCAAATATACCCGAGATTATCCCATCATGCCGGATTATTGTGGCATGAAAGTCAATACACTTGAAAGCCAATATGTCTCGGTAGAATGGGCAGAAAAAGGCTTTGAAGAAGATGCCATTTGGATAACAGAAAAAGCATAACCAAAACATGTCACAACTCAGCACCAGACACTTATTAGGCATCAAAGACATCACAGCAGATGATATCCAACTTATATTTGAGACTGCGGACAACTTCAAGGATGTGCTCAATCGCCCGATCAAAAAAGTACCCTCACTGAGAGACATTACCATTGCCAATATCTTTTTTGAAAATTCGACTCGAACCAGGTTATCCTTTGAATTGGCTGAGAAAAGGCTTTCTGCAGATGTGGTCAATTTTTCTTCCTCCAACAGCTCGGTCAAAAAAGGAGAAACACTCATCGACACTGTCAATAACATCCTTTCCATGAAAGTGGATATGGTGGTAATGAGACATGCAAGTCCCGGAGCCCCTCACTTCCTTTCCAAAAATATCCAAGCCAATGTGGTCAATGCCGGAGATGGAACCCATGAACATCCCACCCAAGCCCTTTTGGATGCCTTTTCGATCAGAGAAAAACTCGGAGACGTGGCCGGAAGAAAAGTGGCCATCATTGGAGATATCCTCCACTCAAGGGTAGCGCTGTCTAATATTTTCTGCCTTCAAAAATTGGGGGCTGAAGTCATGGTTTGCGGACCGATAACTTTGATTCCAAAACATATTGAAAGCCTTGGGGTAAAAGTGGAATATGATGTCCAAAAAGCGCTTGAATGGTGTGATGTAGCCAATGTACTCCGGATCCAACTTGAAAGACAGCAGATCAAATACTTTCCATCATTGAGAGAGTATTCACTCTACTATGGCATCAACAAAAAGATGCTTGATCGGCTTGATAAAGAGATTGTCATCATGCATCCCGGTCCGATCAACAGAGGTGTGGAATTGAACTCAGATGTCGCTGATGGGGAGCATTCTATCATTCTTCAACAAGTCGAAAACGGTGTAGCCATAAGGATGGCTGTTCTGTATTTATTGGCAGGGGTCAGGTAAATAACAAATTCAGGCTTCCATTTTTACAAATCCCCAACTTTTAAACCAAGGCAAGGTTCTTTTCTGTTTTATAGTAAAATTAGAAAAAAGACATTCGAATGACTCAAGATATCAGGTGGGAACAAAGACTTGAAAATTATTCTAAAGCCTTGAAGCAATTGGAAAGTGCTGTAATTCATTCAAAAGAAAGGGATTTTTCTGACTTGGAAGAACAAGGGCTAATTCAAGCATTTGAGTTTACACATGAGTTAGCTTAGAATGTCATTAAAGATTATTTTCTTTTTCAAGGAAACAGCAATATTACAGGGTCCTGTGATGCGAGTAAAGAAGCCTACCAAGTCGGGATAATCTCCGACGGAGATGGCTGGATGGAAATGATAAAAAGCCGCAATAAAACTTCCCATACTTACAATCAAAAAACTGACACTGAAATAGCAAATAAAATCAAAGACTAGTACTTTAATTTATTCATGGATTTTGAGCAAAAAATGAAAAGCCTAATGGAAAAATAAACCTATGGAAAAATTCGGCCTAAAGGAAAGCACTATTCAATCCATCACTTCGATATTCGAGAACCATCCGAATATCGAAAGATGTGTGCTTTATGGTAGCCGGGCAAAAGGCAATTTCAGACCTGGTTCCGACATAGACTTAACCCTTTTTGGGGAAAAATTGACTTTGTCAGAATTATTGGAAATTGAAAATGAACTGGATGACCTATTGCTTTCTTATAAAATCGATTTGTCGATCTTACATAAAATAGAAAACGAAGCATTGCTAGACCACATCAAAAGAATAGGGGAAGAATTTTACAATTCTCAAAAATCGTCCCTAAAAACCTTAAAATGAGGTTTTATTGTTTAGCAATTTTTTTAACCAAAAAATGTGTTTGAGGTCATCATAAAACCCCAAACACATTTACAAACAATTATTTAAAAATAAACCCGGAAGGTCCTTTCCCTACAGTAAAATTTTTCACTTTCTGACCAGAGGCACTCAAGACGGATACTGAGCCATTTCCCTGAAAGCCATTGTTTTCTGCAACATAAATTTCCTTCCCTTCTACTTTAAACCCTATCCCATATAGCCCCGAACCTGTGTAATAGGTAGGATTGATGACTTGACCTGTATTTACAGAAACTTTTGCCACTGCATCCACATAATCAGGCCATCCAGTAGAGGTAATAATCAAAACCTCACTTCCTTCTCCCAAAGTGGCTATAGGGGTTGGATTGGAGATTGGTATCTTCACTGTTCTCGCAATTACATAATTACCTGGGTTGATCTCATGAAAATAGGCATTTGCATCATCAGTGGCATAAAGGAACAACCTCCCCTCAGTTACAAAAAACCGGGAAGGACTTCCCTCCACATCCACACTGCCCACCAAAGATTCCGTAGCAATAGAGATCACGTCAAATTTTTTGGCAGAAGTACACGCTACAAAAATAAAATTACCTGCAGCAATCAACCCTTCGGGACGGCTCGAAACAGGGATTTTCTTTGCAATCGGCCCTCCATTCAGGTCATTTACAACAGCAACATACGAATCGGGATTGTTGTAATCGCCATCATATGGCCCCCAATCGCTGATGAATAGCTTTTGGTTGACGACCACCAAAGACCTTGTTATATCCAAGCCTAAACTAATCCCACCAATAAGGCCAAAGTCCTTTGGGTTCACGATTTCCACTTTGCCGGTATTTGCTACTAAGTAGATTCTCCCTTCAGCCTCTATCATATCCTGAATCAGGCCACCAAATGGCCTGCTGTTTTTTGCCCTGAAAATATCTTCCTTGATCAGTCCGCTAGAGGGATCATAATGAAATACCTCACCATCATTGACCCCAAATGCTCCTTCATTCATAATCAACACTCCTTTTTCAAATTCCCCAAGAGGAGGAGCGACACCCGGTTCAGAGGTACTACAAGCTGAGGCGATAAGGATGAGCCAAATCAGGGACAGTACTAAGCGTAAACTTTTCATAATCTTACATTTAAATTGAGTTGATAATTCCTTCCCGGCATGGCACGCAGAGGCATGACCAGATAATCAGTATTGAATAAGTTGTTGATTTGAAAGCCAAGGTTTCCATTTAGCTTCCAAACTGACCAATTGTAATTTCCGCCTATATCCCATAGTTGGTAAGGATCTAATTTTCCCGAGCCGTCAGTTCCGGAGAACCGCTCCCCAACCCTTTGAAAATTCAGAAAAGAATTGAACAATCCTTTTCCAATTCTCATGATAGATTGGAATTTGTGCTCAGGAGTATATGGCAATTGCTTTCCTTTACTATGGTCATTTTCAGAAATATCTGTTTGGTTGATGGCACTGACCCAGGCATAGTTCGCGTTTAGCCCGAAGGTCCACTCACCTACTTTTTTGTTTACTTCCAAGGTATATTCCAAACCGGAATTGTGCACCTCCCTGATATTTTCCGGACTCCATAAATTTCCCTTAGGCAGCCAAATGATCCAATTTTCAACTGCCATTTTATAAATTGTCAGGCCTTGAATAAGGTCAAATCTTCCTTTCTTGAAAATGTGATTCAATCCTAATTCACCACTCCAGCTCTTTTCTGATTGTAGGTCAGGATTTCCACCCGGGGCCCAGAAACGATCGTTCAATGTCGGAACTTTGAAACTTCTTGCCAAATTAGAATTAATTTGTATTTGGTGAAATTCTTTTCTCCATACCTTCCATTCTCCTCCCAGACTTGGAGTAAAGGGAGCAAAATTCCCCTCATAGACCAATTGTCTGAGATTTACAGAGAATCCCAATTTCTCAGAAGGTTGAAAATTAGTGGATTGGTACAATTCCATCCTGCTTTCAGTTGCTTGATAAGTACTGAGATTACCTTGGATCCAGGTATACCTGATGCCGGATTTTGAATTCCACTTGGCACTTAGCTCCCAATCAAGATCCCCGGCTAGAAAGTATTGGGTGGTTTGGTTGAAAGACTCGTTGAATATCTGATCGTCCCTGACCACACCGCTTTTCGCATTCCAGACTTTGTTTTCTGCGAAATGAAAATAATCTATAACCCATCTTAAGTTCTTGTCCGATTGGATATCATTGGTATTGGAACCCATAATCGGCTGGATTTCCCGCTTGGTATCATTTAACCAGACTGAAGTACTGATAAGATTATCGGGATTGATTTTCCATGAAAGGTCCTGCATTGCCCCGACCTGTTCTATCCTCGCATGAGACTGTATTTCAATTGGTGTTCCCATTTTGGTAACGTTCTGAAAAGGAAAATCATTTTCAGAAAAATTGCGGTAAATTCTGGTTCTCGTTGAAAAGGACAGATCAGAATAACCAAATTCAAATTGCTGATTCCATTTGCCAAAACTTCCAAATAGCGAAGAAATTTCAACCTGATGGCCATTTTCAAATTGGAGTTTGTTGGTCAAATGCACAGTTCCGCCGATAGCATCTGTCCCATACAGGGCTCCACCACTTCCAAAATAAACTGAAGCCTGATCAAATCCCCCTACCGGCAAAATCGAAAAATCAGACTGCCCAAGCGAGGGACTGTTGATGGGGAGCCCATTCCAAAACACAGCATTATGGCCGGCAGAGGTTCCCCGCATAGTGAGTGAAGACAGCATCCCTGCTCCATATTGACGCAAAAACAATCCTGTTCTTTGTTGCAGAAAATCAGAAAACGGCAATCCCTGAAAATCCTGAAGTTCGGTATCCGAAAAGGTCTGAACGATTTGCCCAAAAGTGTATTTGTCAAGATCAGGAGAAAAAACTTCCACTTCCGATAAGTTAAGAGTATCCGATCTGCTTGGTTCGGAAAATTGCACAAAGTCATTTTCCTGAATAGGGAAACTCAACCCAAGATAGGCAACGATGAAAAGGAGAGAATATGTCTTCAGAAACAACAATACCTATCGAATTAAATGAAGTGAATCACTCATTTAATCCAAAACTATTTCCGGCAAAACTTTGAGAAGAAAACCAAAGGAGAATTAAAAACAATTAAGAATGTAACATTACGAATGAAACTAGAAAGCAATATCCCAAATAAGGAATACCTCCTTTTTGTAGCGCTACAAGACTATTTGTTTTGTGGAAAAACCCAGCTGCTTTTAATCTCAGCCTTTCACCCGAAAGCTTTGAATATGATGAAAAATGGCAGGTCTCCTGGCTTCCTTTAATTTACCTGCCTTCTCATACGCCTAGGCGTACAATGGCAATAGAGGTGGGTAAATCACTAACCTGAATTGATCAGGATGGGGTTACAGTTGCGGGGACAGCTCCGGTATTTCACCGAATTCCCTTTTCATCCCGAGAGCCTTAAACAGGTTCGGGAACCATAATTCTCCCACAAACATAGGGAAAGAAACATTTGACTTAACCATCTAAAGGATTATTTTTTTACAAAAAGAGCAATTCAAAATAGACTTTGGCTTCGGGTGTTATATTTGGAAAATATTCCTTGACACATTACCTGATGAAAATACCTTTGCATCCCTCATTTTTCATTTTTCGAATCTTTCAGTTTTGTATTTTTCTGTTCCTGCTTTCTTGTCAGTCTCCGAAAGAAAATAATGAACTTTACCTCACAGAAATCCCAAATTCTTATGCAAAGGGATTTGCTGTTTTTCAGGGTGAAGGGTATAAAGTAATTGAAGTAAGACAGGCATTCTCGGGGGAACATCCGCCCTTCCGATATTTGATAAAGGAAGTTCCAAATTTGAAAATTGATGATGATGGATTTGACGCAGTAGTTTCTCTTCCAGTTTCCAAGGTTGTATTGACTTCCACAACCCACATTCCTCATCTGGATTATCTGGGAGCTTCAGATTTATTAATTGGTTTTCCTGACCTCGATTTGATTTCGTCTCCTATGTCAAGAGAATTAATTGCAGCTGGAAAAATTACGGATTTGGGATCAGGGGCTCAGGCAAATATTGAGAAAATTATCGACCTGGATCCAGATTGGGTGATGATTTCAACTTTGGGGGAAGACCTGAAAAACCTAGAAATACTAAAATCAGCTGAAATTCCTGCGTTTATCAATGGAGAATATGTAGAGCAGCACCCTTTAGGAAGGGCAGAATGGATTAAGTTTACAGGAGCTTTATTGGGAAAATCCAAAGAGGCAAATTTGAAATTTTCCCAAATAGAGTCTGACTACAACCAAGCTGCCGATTTGGTGAAAAATATCCCGAACGGTAGACCAAAAGTCATGTCAGGAGTGATGTATAAGGACATTTGGTATGTACCTGGTGCCGATTCTTGGGGAGCGAGGTTACTTGATGTTGCTGGGGGAGACTACCTTTTTAAAGAACAAAAAGGAACAGGAAGTGTACAGTTGAGTTATGAATATGTATTGGAAGTAGCCCAAGAAGCTGAATTTTGGTTGGGTGCGGCAGATTTCAAAACTTTGGAAGAAATGGAGAATGCCGATCCGAGATATGCTCATTTCAATGCTTTCCAAAAGGGGAATGTTTATACCTATACCCTCAAAAAAGGACCAACAGGAGGGTTGGAGTACTTCGAATTGGGATACCTGAGACCTGATTTGATTCTTCAGGATTTGATCAAGATATTGTATCCAGAGCATTTACCGGGATATTCCCTTTATTTTTACACCAAACTTGATGAAAAATAAACCTACATACCTGCTTTTCTTGATTGGCATTTTGGTGTGTCTGTTGCTTTTTGTAGCCAATTTGGTGAGTGGTTCAGTTTTGATTCCAATTAAGGAAGTGGTGGGAAGGTTTTTTGGACTGGAATTTTCAAAACATTCTTGGGAAACAATTGTGACCGGCTATCGATTGCCTAAGGCATTTACAGCAATTTTAGCCGGAATCGGACTTTCTCTAAGTGGACTTCAGATGCAGACTTTTTTCAGAAATCCATTGGCAGGACCTTTCGTATTGGGTATCAGCTCAGGCGCAGGGCTGGGAGTAGCCATATTGGTAATGGCAGGTTCTGCTTTCGGTTGGTCTCTCTATTCAGGAGGATTTGGGGTCTGGGCTATTGTTTTGTCTGCTACATCCGGTTCAGTTTTAGTGCTTTTGCTGATGAGTCTCACAGCATGGAAAGTAAAAGACAGCATGACTTTACTCATCGTAGGTTTGATGTTTGGTTCGGCGGTATCGGCTTTGATTTCGGTTTTGTCTTACTTTTCCGGAGCTGAGCAATTGAAAATGTTTACTATCTGGTCCATGGGAAGTCTTGGAAGTACCCAACCGGATCAGCTAATTGCTTTCTTGGTTGCTGTCCTGCTAGGTCTGATCCCTTTACTCATCAATCTCAAATCTTTCAATGCCATGCTTCTCGGGGAAGCCTATGCAGAAAGCATGGGTATAAATATCCATAGGCTTAGATGGGCGATGATTGTCAGCACTGGGATTTTGGCAGGTTCTGTTACAGCTTTCTGCGGGCCAATTGCCTTTATCGGAATTGCTGTTCCGCATATGGCGAGGTTGGTTTTCAAAACAGGTGATCATCGTATCCTTTTTCCGGCTTCGGCTTTGATAGGCGCTGCGGTACTGCTCGCCTGTGACAGCATCAGCCAATTGCCCGGAAGTGCTCAGACACTGCCCATCAATGCGGTGACCTCTCTGGTTGGTGCGCCGATGGTGGTTTGGTTGATTTTAAGAAGAAATTTCAGCAAAGAATTTTGAGGGGATTCAAGTAATGAAAACTTTAACTAATATAATTCAATTTGTCTAACAGATATCCCATATTAAAAGCCGACGAACTTTCATTAGGTTATAGAAAGGGCAGCAAAGCCAATGTTATTGCTGAGCATATCTCTTTTTCTTTGGAAAAGGGAAAACTCATATGCCTTCTTGGACCGAATGGGGTAGGAAAATCCACTTTGATCAGGACGATCATGGGCCAAATCCCTGCATTGAAAAATCAGGTATATCTGAATGAAAAACCAACCCAATCCCTTTCTACGAAGGATTTATCCAAAAGAATCGCTGTGGTTTTGACTGAAAAAATAAGCAGTGCCAATCTTACCGTTGGGCAAGTAGTTGCTTTGGGTAGAATCCCACATACGGGTTGGTTGGGAAATTTGTCTGCAAAAGATCAGCAAAAAATCGATAAAGCCATCCTTTCAACACATATCAATTACATTCAGGATAGACCATTGAGTGAACTCAGTGACGGGCAATTACAAAAGGTAATGATCGCAAGGGCATTAGCGCAGGATGGAGAAATATTGATTTTGGATGAACCAACGGCACACTTAGACCTTATCAACAGGTTTGAAATCATGCATTTGCTCAGAGATATCGCAATACATGAAAACAAGGCAGTACTCGTGGTGACACACGACCTAGACATAGCCATCGATACAGCCGATGAATTTTGGTTGATGCAATGCGGCTTGCCTTTGGTCTGTGGAAGTCCTGAAGATTTGATACTTCAAGGTCAAATCAACTTGTTGCTACCGAATGAAAGTCTTCATTTTGATAAAATCAATGGCAAAGTACAGGAATCGGCGATTTTCGACTATCCCCCAATTGATGGACCTGAAGAAATTGTCAAATGGGTAAAACTCGCTTTGAGGAAAAACAAAATCGATTCTGACAGAAAATCCATTTCCATCAAAACCGAAGGAATGAAATCCCTTTTCTTTTTAAGATCGGACGATGAAATTTTCGAATTCGAAACCATATCATCTCTTATCAGTCACCTGGCCCTCACTGGGAAATAATACATCAAACATTGACTCAACCTTTAAAGCAAATAATCAAAATTTATGCTCTTAGAAGTATAAGTTTCTGAAATTATACAAAAACAGTCTTTGTAAATTTTACATTTTTTTATTTAACTTGTGAGACAAACATAAAAATTTTATAAAACATGAGTTTTGAAATCAAATCATCCGGAGAAGCTTATGATGTGATTATCGTAGGTTCCGGTGCCGGTGGCGGTATGGCTTCCAAAATTCTCTCCGAGGCAGGACTTTCTGTAGCTGTTTTGGAAGCAGGAGGTGATTTTGACCCGGCAAAGGAGGAAGACAGGACCCAATTGAGGCCACCTTGGGAATCTCCGAGAAGGGGAAGCGGAACCAGGATCAGGCCATTTGGTGACTTCGACCAGGCCATTGGCGGTTGGGACATAGAAGGCGAACCATATACCCACGTGAAAGGTAGTCAGTTTGATTGGTTCCGTTCAAGAATGCTTGGAGGCAGAACAAACCACTGGGGAAGAATCTCCTTACGTTTTGGCCCTAATGATTTCAAAAGAAGCAGTATAGATGGCATGGGTGATGATTGGCCGATAGGCTATGATGATGTCAAGCCATATTATGATAAAGTAGATAAACTGATCGGCGTATTCGGTTCAAAAGAGGGGATTTACAATGAACCGGATGGTTTTTTTCTTCCTCCTCCAAAGCCGAGGCTCCATGAAATGTTTATCATGAAAGGAGCAAAAAAAGCCAATATGCCGGTAATTCCGGGAAGGCTTTCTATGCTTACCCGACCGATCAACAGTGAAAGAGGAGTTTGCTTTTTCTGTAACCAATGCAACAGGGCTTGTCAGGCATATGCGGATTTTTCCTCAGGAACAGTCTTAATCAAGCCTGCCATGAAAAAAGGCAAAGTGGAGTTATACACCAACGCCATGGTAAGGGCAGTAACAACTGATGATACCGGTAAGGCTACCGGCGTTTCCTATGTCAGCAAAATAGACATGAAGGAATACAAACTCAAATCAAGGGTTGTCGTATTGGGCGCTTCAGCCTGCGAATCTTCTAGGATAATGCTCAATTCCAAGTCAAAATCCCACCCAAATGGAATCGGAAATAGCAGTGGGGTTGTTGGCAAATACCTTCATGATTCAACAGGCGCAGATAGAATGGGAATTCTTCCTGACCTAATCGACCGAGAAAGATACAACGAGGACGGTGTCGGAGGCATGCACGTGTACACACCTTGGTGGCTAGACAACAAGAAGCTTGATTTTGCACGGGGTTATCATATTGAATACTGGGGAGGAATGTCCATGCCTTCTTATGGGATAGGTTTTTCGATGGATACCATGAGAAAATACGTTAAGGATGAATTTGGAAACCCAAGTCCAAATGGTGGATATGGTGAAGGATTAAAGAAAGATATCCGAAAATCTTATGGCTCTATGGTTGGCATGTCGGGAAGAGGCGAAAGTATACCTAGGGAAACCAATTATTGTGAAATCGACCCGAATGTGGTTGATAAATTTGGCATCCCTGTTCTCAGGTTCCATTACAAATGGTCCGACCAAGAAATCAAACAGGCAAAACACATGCAAGACACCTTTGAAGAAATCCTTACCAATTCCGGTGCTGTCTTATTAGGTCAAAAACCAGATGAGACCACCAATTATGGACTTGCCGGTCCGGGTCGGATCATTCACGAAGTTGGGACAACAAGAATGGGAAATAACCCTTCAACTTCCGTATTGAACAGTAATTGCCAAGCCCACGACTGCAAAAACCTTTTTGTGGTAGATGCGGGTCCATTCGTATCTCAGGCTGACAAAAATCCAACTTGGACCATTTTGGCCTTGTCTTGGAGAACCTCAGATTTCATTGTCAGTGAATTGAAAAAGAAAAACATTTAATACGGAGCTATGAACAGAAGAGACAATCTCAAACTCCTTTTTGCCGGATCTTTGGCATCCGGATTCCTATTGACCAATTGCAAGCCGGAGGATAAAGCTGCAGATATGAGTCCGCAGATTTCCGGAGGTACAATGGGAGGAAGAATTGAAGCAGAAAATATCAGGGATCAAAAACTCCTTTCTGAAACCTTCTTTACAGAGGAAGAAAGAAAGAAATTGGATGTCTTGGTCAATATCATCATGCCTGCCGGGGAAGATTCGGGAAGCGCCACAGATGCAGGTGTTCCTGATTTTATAGAATTTATGATGAAGGATTACATCGCTTACCAAACCCCTATGCGTGGCGGCCTGATGTGGCTAGACCACTACAGCGACGAGAACTATGGTAAAAAATTCCTGGGACTTTCTGAAACTGAAAGGATGGAAATCATAGACCTTATTGCTTGGCCTGAAAAAGCAAAACCTGAAATGGAAGGT
>NZ_CDSBKL010000103.1:0-11597 GCF_977115555.1 Aquiflexum sp. | reverse complement strand
ATAAATGCAGTGATATTGCTTTTACTTAAGATCCCTTCGGTTAGTTTTCCCAAGAAAGAATCAGAAATACCGTGTTGTTTATGAAGACCCAAAATGATGTCGGTGACCTTATTTTCTTTCACGACATTGGTGATACCATTGACCAAATTGGAATCATACCTGATCAATTCAGTCAATTTGTTATCTGTGGCAGCAGCGCTTATGGTAGCTTTTTCCAATAGTTTTTTGGCATATTTCTCCTTGCTTTCGTCAGCGGCATCAGAAGGAACAATATTAAGGGCATAAAGGGAGTTTTTTGAAGTCTTGGATTTGATGGTCACTCCCAGGTGGATCAATTCCTCTATATTTTCCGGATAATTGACAGGAATTAGGATTCTTTCCTCGTGTTCTTGTTCTTTGTCGGTTCCACTTTCCTCTGACTCTTCCTCCAAGGCAAGTCTTGCTGCACCTTTTTGCGCCACAATTGAGGCCATGGTACATGTCACCAAAATCATCAAAATAGTTCCGTTCAAAACACTGTCCCCCAATAGCCTGATTGGCTCCCCGGTTTCAGTTTCGCCCAAGACGATTTTATAACCTACCAAGACTGCTGCTAAAGTTGCGGCAGCCTGCGCATTACTCAAACCGAAAATGACATCTCTTTGTGCCTTAGAAAATTTAAAGGTTTTTTGCGTAAAATAAGCCGCCAAAAACTTTGATAGCGTAGCTGTAACTGTCATAACAATCGCTACAAATATTGTTTCTTTATCTAAGTAAAAAACCCTAAAGTCAATCAACATTCCCACACCTATAAGGAAAAAAGGAATAAATAAAGCATTTCCTACAAACTCAATCCTGTTCATCAGAGGCGAGGTATGAGGCACAAGACTGTTCAAAGACAGGCCAACAAGGAATGCACCGATGATGGCTTCAATTCCGGCCGCTTCAGCCAAAAACGCTCCTAGAAAAACAAGAGCAAGGACAAAAATATACTGCGAGATGTTATCATCGTTCCTCTTGAAAAACCATCTTCCTAACATAGGAAATAAGAATATGATAATACCTGCGAATATCAAGATAGATATCCCCAGTTTCAACCAAAAACCTCCGGTCACCTCTCCGGTGGACATCCCGACGATTACCGCCAAGACCAACAAAGCTAGGGTATCAGTAATCAAGGTTCCTCCTACTGCGATACTGACTGCTTTGTTTTTGATCACTCCCATTTTGCTTATGATCGGATAAGCAATAAGGGTATGTGAAGCAAACATGCTTGCCAAAAGAATGGAAGTCGGAATGCTAAATCCTAATACATAAATACCTGTAAAAGTCCCCAAAACCATAGGGATAACAAACGTGTAAAGACCGAATACCATGCTCTTGCCACTGTTTTTTTTGAAATCACCAAGATCGATTTCAAGTCCTGCCAAAAACATGATATAAAGCAATCCAACAGTCCCGAATAGAACCACACTGCTATCTCGCTCCAAAAGGTTTATTCCGTTGGGTCCAATTGCGGCTCCAGCCAAAATCAGCCCTATCAATTGTGGGATCTTTATTTTATTCAGTAAAATGGGGGCAAACAATATGATGAAAAGGATACTCGAAAAAATCAACACTGGGTTTTCCCAGGGTAGTTTGAAGCTCAATTCCGCGGAAAAAACCATAAAGTTTCATTTAATAAAAACCACAATAAATTTCGCCAAAAAATTTGAATTCAAACCGATTTAAAATCAAAAGACTGAAAATTATTCAGTCTTTTGATTTTAAGGACATATAACTTATGCATTAAAAATTTCCGGCCCTATCACCCTTCCATTAATTTTTCCAAAATCTCTTTAGCCGCTTGGGACAATACAGTTCCTGGTCCAAAAACGGCAGCTACTCCCGCATTTTGGAGAAACTCATAATCTTTTGGAGGAATGACACCTCCTGCAATGACCATGATGTCTTCCCTACCCAGGTTTTTCAACTCCTTAATCAAAGCAGGCACCAAAGTCTTGTGGCCTGCTGCCAAGGAAGATGCCCCAACTATATGGACGTCATTTTCTATTGCCTGCATCGCTACTTCTTCAGGGGTCTGAAAAAGTGGCCCTATATCCACATCAAATCCCAAATCTGCAAATCCGGTTGCGATAATTTTTGCCCCCCTGTCATGTCCATCTTGTCCCATTTTGGCAACCATGATTCTTGGCCTTCTCCCTTCAAGTGAAGCAAATCTGTCGGCCAACTCTTTGGCTTCCTGAAAGCTTGAATCATCTTTTGCTTCTGAGGAATAAACCCCGGAGATGGACTTTACAGTGGCTTTGTGTCTACCAAATTCTTTTTCCATAGCATCTGATATTTCTCCTAAAGTAGCTCTTTTTCTTGCTGCTTCTACTGCTAGCTCCAATAAGTTGCCTTCCCTGGTTTTGGCAGTTTGACTGATTGCATCAAGCGCAATTTTGACTTCTTCTTGGTTTCTTTCTCTCCTCAACTTGTCCAATCTTTCGATTTGTGACAACCTGACGGCATCATTGTCAACTTCCCGGATGTCAAACTCAGCTTTGTCCTCATTTTGATACCGATTGACTCCCACAATCACATCCTTACCGCTGTCAATCCTCGCCTGTTTTCTTGCCGCAGCTTCTTCGATTCTCATCTTGGGAATTCCGGCTTCAATGGCTTTGGCCATACCACCAAGCTTCTCTACTTCCTGTATCAGTTCCCAGGACTTTTCGATCAATTGGTCTGTCAAATATTCCACATAATAGGAACCACCCCAAGGATCGACCACTTTGGTAACTCCGGTTTCTTCCTGAAGGTACAGTTGTGTGTTCCTGGCAATCCTCGCAGAAAAATCCGTAGGCAAAGCAATCGCTTCATCAAAAGAATTGGTATGGAGGGATTGGGTATGACCAAGTGCTGCAGCCAATGCCTCGACTGTTGTCCTCGTGACATTGTTGAACACATCCTGCGCCGTAAGAGACCATCCTGAGGTCTGACAGTGTGTCCTCAAAGCAAGGGATTTGGGATCTTTCGGGTTAAATTGATTGACGATTTTGGACCAAAGCAATCGTGCAGCACGCATTTTGGCAATCTCCATAAAATGGTTCATCCCGATGGCCCAAAAAAACGACAATCGGGGAGCAAAGTCATCAATATCCAAACCGGCAGCGATTCCTGTTCTCAAATATTCCAATCCATCTGCCAAGGTATAAGCCAACTCCAACTCAGCCGTGGCACCGGCTTCCTGCATGTGGTAGCCTGAAATCGAGATAGAATTGAACTTCGGCATATACTTCGATGTATATTCAAAAATATCAGCAATGATCCTCATGGATGGCAATGGAGGATAGATATAGGTATTCCTAACCATAAATTCCTTTAGAATATCATTTTGAATGGTACCGCTGAGTTGCTCAGGGCTGACACCCTGTTCTTCGGCTGCTACAATATAAAATGCCAAAATGGGGATGACCGCACCGTTCATTGTCATCGACACGGACATTTTATCCAAAGGAATCCCATCAAAAAGTATCTTCATATCCAATACCGAATCAATGGCCACACCTGCTTTGCCGACATCTCCTACCACTCTAGGATGGTCAGAGTCATACCCTCTGTGGGTAGCTAAGTCAAAAGCAACTGAAAGTCCCTTTTGACCACCGGCAAGATTCCTCCTGTAAAATGCATTGGATTCCTCTGCCGTAGAAAAGCCGGCATATTGACGGATAGTCCATGGCCTCATCACATACATTGTGCTGTATGGTCCTCGCAAATAAGGTGGCAGACCCGCAGCATAGCCGGTGTGGTGGAGTCTTTCTATTTCAATTTTGGAAAGAATACCTGGAACCATGATTTTCTCAGCTGTCTCCCAAACGGATTCTGAGGTGATGTGGATAGGGTTTTCATTGGCATCCAAATTCAATTTGCTGATGTCGGGTCTCATGGATTTAGGGTTTCTAAGTTTTCGACTGACATACTTTCTCTAAATGGCAATAACTGCCAACTTTCTTCGACTGGAAAAGCATTTGGTTTGGGGAAATTTTCCTTTTTGAAAATATATTTATTGACTCCGATTTTGGTTTTTTCCCCTTCCAGAACTTGCTTCATTTTAATATTTCGACGAGTTCTAACTTCATTTTGGATAAAGCAAGATTCGTAGCAAGTCCACCAACCTCCCTTCCCTTCAATAGTCTCCATGTATTCTTTCACTTTTTGAAAAATAGCTAAGATCATATTTTCTATAAAATATGAACCTGATACAGGATCCAAAATCTTGTCAAAGTAGCTTTCTTCCTTTAAAATATTAGAGACATTTCTAGCCATTCTTTGGGACAACAGCCCCGAATATCCGGAAGGAATGTCATGAGGAAGGACATAAAGTGCATTGGCTCCGCCAAGAATTCCAGTCATGGCTTCAGTGGTGTTTCTGACCATATTGGTCTCGGTATCCCACATCGTCTTGGTCCAAAAGCTTGTTTGAACAAAAATAAAAATGTCCTCTGCGGGAATTTCAACTTGATAAAGTCTTATCAACCTGTTTATCAATACCCTTGCAGCCTTCAATTTGGCAATCTCAATGAAATAATCTGTCCCAACAGCAAGCCTGAAAACAGTTTTTTGAATGATTTCATTTGGATAAAAACCCTCTTCTACCATAGCATCAATCAAATCAACCCAGGCTGATAATCCAAATGCCAGCTCCTGAACAGAACTCGCACCAGAATCATGATAAATGGCAGAATTAATGGAAAAAAGTTTAAATGCTGTGAGTTCCTCCCCCAATTGAAGCAGCGATACAGCCGTATCCACAATATTCTTTTTTTCTATCTTATTGGTCAAGGAAAATGCAAATCCATCCCATAAAATTCCACCTAGAATAGATTCTTGTGGCCATTTATTTCGGTTTATCCAATCAAGGAACTGCTTGAAGACTTTGATTGGATCCTCTTTTGGTGATAAAAAAATCTGGATATACTGGGCCTGGACTCCCTCAAGCATAACCTCTAAATCTTCCTCACCCGAAAGATGAAGCAGCAGCGCATCAGCACCATTCAAAAGTGCATCAAGGATTTCCCCATTCATGCTCTTTTCATTGGTTCCCTCAAATGAACAAACATTAGCCCAAATCCTGGGAGGCATACCCGGAATCAAAGATTCAGGATTGACTCGGTTTCGAAAGGAATCCAACACCTCTAAACCTTTTCTATCTTCTATGGTATAAATAGGTTCAATTTTTATCCCATCCTCTGTGACAGATGTCAGGGTTTTCTCATAATCCTTTCCGTGAGGATCCTTAATGATCTGGGTGATCAAATCATGCTTAGAATGTTTGGGAAAGTGTTCAAATAAATTAATTTTCATACTTGGGTTTATAAATTAAGCTAAAAAATGTTCCAATTCAAGACAATAACAACAGTTAGAAGATAGAGAAGCATGTTTTTTTAGCTAGGTAAAAATAGGACTTAGAACTTTCAAAACCCATTTTTAATTGGAATTCAAGAATTAGTATTTATTGATCCCAATGATTCACTTCGGTTCCAATCCAAATTATCTTCCCAAGGTTATATGGAAACCTGTTTTTTGACCAATATCAAATACAAAAAATCTTCGGCATAGGGAATTTTATGTCACCTGATGCTTCAATGACTTTTTAAAAAGGGAGTACATTGATTTTCATTTTGAAAGAAAGAAAAAACCTAGGCATGAAATACAAAAAAGTTTACTCATTTATTCAAAAGTCAAGGGCATTTCGATTTTTTATTTAAATATATTTTCCGCAATTTTGAAGCCCTTCAAAAAAGGGGAGGGTTTTCTCAATAATACTATCTATAGTTTTGTTTAAAGATAAATGAGTTCAGAGGCAAATGCAGTTTGGAATGAATGCCTGCGTGTGATAGAACAACACGTCAATGAACAGAGTTTTTCTACTTGGTTTAAGCCCATAAATCCAGTTCGATTGGAAGGCGGAACATTGACGATTCAGGTTCCAAGTCAATTTTTTTACGAATGGTTGGAAGATAATTACGTCAATGTTCTAAAGCTTGCCATCAAATCCACTTTGGGTAACAGCGGAAGGTTAGAATATGCAGTGGTGGTCGATCGGGGCAATTCTCAGAATCAACCATACATGGTCAATTTTCCTCAGGGAAATTCCAATTCTCCACAAAAAAAACCAGCTTTACCAACTGAAAACAGGAGTCCATTTGACATGCAGTCGCTCAACAGCGATACCCTACTGCAATCAAACCTCAATGTGAATTATACTTTCAATACCTATATAGAAGGAGACTGCAACCGATTGGCGAGATCTGCAGGATTTGCTGTAGCTACCAAGCCCGGTGTGACATCTTTCAATCCCCTCATGGTTTACGGCGGGGTTGGTTTGGGAAAAACACACCTCGTACAGGCGATCGGCAATGAGATCAAAAACGGGCCTGAGGAAAAATTCGTGCTGTATGTTTCTTCAGAAAAATTTGTGAATCAGTTTATGGATTCCATCAAAGATGGGAACGTAAAGAGTTTCACCAATTTTTACATGCAAGTGGATGTTTTGATTATTGACGACATCCAGTTTTTGGCAGGCAAAGACCGGACACAGGAGATGTTTTTCCATATCTTCAACCACCTTCACCAAAACAAAAAGCAGATCATCATGACTTCTGATTGTCCTCCAAAAGATTTGAAGGGCTTGGAAGAAAGACTGCTTTCAAGGTTCAAATGGGGACTTACGGCAGATTTACAGATGCCTGATTTTGAGACAAGGGTTGCAATTATCAAGAGAAAAATGCAATCTGAAGGAATCTATATTCCCGATGATGTGATTGAATACCTCGCTTACACAGTGGATACAAATGTAAGAGAACTGGAAGGTGTCATGATTTCACTTTTAGCCCATGCTTCACTAAACCGCGTCGAGATTGACCTTGCTTTAGCCAAGACAATCATGAAAAATATCGTCAAGGATATTGAAACAGAAGTGGGTATAGATTATATCCAAAAGACTGTCTCTGATTATTTTGATATTAAAATCGAAGATCTAAAGGCAAAAACCCGTAAAAAGGAAATTGTCACTGCCCGTCAGGTGGCTATGTATTTTGCCAAGGAATTTACCAACCATTCTTTGAAATCTATAGGATATCATTTTGGAGGGCGTGACCACAGCACTGTTATCCACGCAGTACAGACGGTAAATGACCTGATGGAGACAGATTCCTCTTTTAGAAATTCAGTAAATGAACTGAAGAAAAAATTCAAAATGAGGTCTTATTGATTTTAGACTGAACAAAAGATAAATCACAATCTTTTTCAAACATCTTTTTCAACTCATAGGAGTTTTAACCAATCCTTTAATTTCTTCTTTTGTAAATCTCAGTTCGGTCGAACCCATTACATAAGGACCGATTTCATATGGATTGTAATACAAAACAAATTCCTCTCCCTCAAAACCCATGGCTGAAGGAAGGAAAAAATTCTTCTCATCCTCCAAAAAAAATCTGCCGTCAACGGCCAAAGTAACCGAATCAATTACGTCGTGATATTGCCTGAACTTGGATTCTGCCAATATTAACAATCCATTTTCATCCAAAACTAATTCCTGATTTTTTAAAGGTTCATTTTTGACAGGATCAAAGTTCAGATATAACCTGTAGGTGTTCGGGTGTGCCCCACCTGTAAAAGAAAAAGTATCGAAGACAATGGATATCAATTTCTTCCCCAAAAGGGCAACCTTAGCATCCACTGTGATTTCCCATTCTTGCGGAGAATCAAAATCATTTTTGAATTCTTGGTAGGAATCTAGAAATCCGGATACTGCAGAATCCAATGGCACGATTTCCTGGTTTTCATCCATGTTCAAAAACAGAACCAATTGCTGCTCTACATGCACATTAAGAAGAGAAACAGGTTCACCATCGCCTTTGAAAAATGGATAGGATAAACTGACCCTAGCACACTCTTCTCCCACGCAGGATTCTTTTTCAATTTGCCTTTGCTCAAATTCCAAAGCCCCGGATTCAGTTTTTTCGGATTGGCAAGAATAAATTAGGAAGCTGAAAAAAAGTAGAATCCCAGAAGCTATGTGTTTGGATTTGTGGAGATTCTTCATTCTTATTCTTTCTTAATGTTTGTGAAAATTTCAACTAATTCCCGTGCTTTGGCAATAGCAGAAAGCCTTCCCGATCTGATTTCAGGCAATATTTGATCCAATTGGGTTTTGATTTTTTCATTTTGAAAAAAACTCTTTTCCAAAAGATACCTGATGTGTTCATGCAGCCAGGAAATTCTTTGGTTTGCACGGTTATGGTCCCAAAAACCATTTTGGCCCATCCTTTCTTTATATCCTGCTACCATCTCCCAAATTTCGTCAAGACCGGTTTGATCCAATGCTGAACAGATTTTGACCTGCTGGACCCAACCGTTTTCTTTGGCAGGAAAAAGATGAAGGGCATTGGAATATTCTCTTTTGGCATTTTTGGCGGCATCCAGGTTGGTTCCATCTGCCTTGTTGATAACCATGGCATCGCATATTTCAACAATACCTTTTTTGATGCCTTGCAATTCGTCACCCGCCCCAGCCAACATCAGCAACAAGAAAAAATCAACCATTCCTTTGACGGCGGTTTCAGATTGTCCCACTCCTACCGTCTCAATCAATATCACGTCAAAACCTGCTGCTTCGCAGAGCAACATCCCTTCCCTAGTCCTTGCACTAACACCTCCGAGCGTATTCCCCGTTGGAGAAGGGCGGATGTAAGCCCTCTTGTCAGCCGCGAGATTTTCCATTCTTGTTTTGTCTCCCAAGATACTTCCGTGTGATTCCTGACTGCTGGGATCCACAGCCAATACAGCGACTTTGTGGCCTTTTTCCACAAGTATTTTCCCGAAACTTTCTATAAAAGTACTCTTCCCAACTCCCGGTACGCCGGTGATTCCAATCCTGACAGAGTTACCTGAGTAAGGTAATATCCCTTCCATCACTTCTTCTGCAATCAATTGGTCCGAATACAGAGTGCTTTCAACCAAGGTTATCGCCCGGCTGAGAATTACCCTGTCGGCATCCAAAACCCCTTGGATATATTCAGATACTGAAAGACGGTTTTTAGTCAAAACGTATGGCTTTTTTAATAGTAAAACGATTAAAGTTAAGGGAATTATTTGAAAGGATGTTTGACAAACCGAACCTGACCCATCGCGGTTTTTTCATACATCGCTGTGCAATATCCTGCAAATTCCGGATCAAAATATGGAGATTCGGGGGAAAGCTCTTTTGGCGTATTCCCTAACTCGTTGAAGAAAAATACTTTGGTATTTCCGTATTTGGTATGTGGCATATAGTTGCCGTATTTTTCCATTTCTTCCCATAAAGAATCTGCTGCATGCACTGCATAAATCCTCACAATCGGGCCTGTATTGTTTTCATTTCTGTAAAATGCTTTCTCCGTATATTCTCCTTTCAGTTCACCGACACCAGGTTGCGAAAGGCTGTCAACCATTATCCAAATGACCAAAGCTGCCACTGCAATCATTAATCCATAAAATAATTTTCGCGAGGCCATATTTAGAGGTTTTTAGATTTTAAGCTTTAATTTAGAAGAAAAATTTCAAGATGGCTTTCGAATACATCAAAGCATTACATATCATTTTTGTAACTACTTGGTTTGCAGGACTGTTTTATATCGTGAGACTTTTTATCTACCAGACTGAAGCTTTGGAAAAACCCGAAGAAGAAAGACGGATCCTTGCTCCCCAACTGAATCTGATGGCAAATCGGCTTTGGTTTATCATTACCTGGCCATCGGCTATACTTACCTTGATCTTTGGTGCATGGGTTTTTTATTACCGATGGGGTTATATAGAATCAGGATTCATGCAGGCCAAACTTGTCTTTGTCTTGGTGCTTTATGTCTATCATTTTATTTGTCACAGGATTTACAAAGATTTACAAAACGGCAAAACAAAATGGACCTCCACTCAATTAAGGATGTGGAATGAAGTAGCAACAGTTTTGCTATTTGCGATTGTTTTCCTCATTGTACTCAAAACCCTTATCAGTGTGGTATGGGGAATCGGAGGTTTGCTGATGCTGAGCGTCACCATGATGCTGGGAATCAAATGGTATAAAAAAGTAAGGGAAAAGAATCAGTCCAAAAATTAAAAATTATGAATAAGCCATTCCGTAAAATATTATTTATTACAGGTTTTGCAATGCTAATCTGGAACTGCTCCTCAAAAAATACTCAGGAGGATACCAATCTTCCACTTCCAATTCTTGGCAACAGACATGTAGAAGAATTTGAAATGGAAGGAAAAACCATTCAGGACACCGTATATCATAAGATTGCAGATTTTTCCTTTACAAATCAGGAAGGAAAGGAAATCAACAATCTTTCTGTAAAAGGTAAAGTTTATGTTGCTGACTTTTTCTTCACCAGCTGCCCGACCATCTGCCCCATCATGAAAACCCAAATGCTTCGGGTATATGAAAAATTCAAAGATCAGCCAGATTTTCTCATACTGAGCCACACCTTAGATCCGACTCATGATACTCCGGAATTGTTAAAGGATTTTGCTTTCAAGATTGGTGTAGAAGATGATAAAACATGGCATTTTCTGACCGGAGATCAAGAGAAAATTTTTGAAATCGGACAGACAAGTTATATGACTACTGCAATGGCTGATCAAAACGAACTTGGAGGATATCTTCATTCAGGGGCATTTATCCTAGTCGACCAAAATGGCCATATCAGAGGCGTCTATGACGGCACCAAGGAAGACCAGGTAAATAGGCTGATGAATGACATCCCTAAATTGCTTCAAAAGTAACCCATGAAGAAAGTTACCTTTGCAATTGCTATTGCGATAATTTGCCTCAGTTCCTGCAAGCCAAAATCCGCTAATCCAGAGAATACGCTTGCAAGCATTACTGATACCAAAGTACTGCAATATGCGATAGAAGGAAAAGCATTGTATGAAGCCAATTGTGCAAACTGCCATCAAAAAAATGGTACCGGACTAGGCAAACTCATCCCTCCGATATTTCAGTCAGACTATTTTTTGGCAGATATCCCAAGGACAGCGAAAATAATCAAAAACGGCCAAAAAGGAGAAATCATTGTAAATGGGGTGATCTATAACCAAGAAATGCCAGGAAATCCCAGACTAACCAATATAGAAATCGCCCATATCATGACTTATCTTTACAATATTTGGGGAAGTGAATCGGGGGTG
This sequence comes from Aquiflexum sp., assembly GCF_977115555.1. Classification (NCBI taxonomy): domain Bacteria; kingdom Pseudomonadati; phylum Bacteroidota; class Cytophagia; order Cytophagales; family Cyclobacteriaceae; genus Aquiflexum; species Aquiflexum sp. The sequence goes on along the minus strand of NZ_CDSBKL010000103.1, from coordinate 404 downwards.
ATCGATGCTACTATGGTAGAAGGGTATTTAAAAAAATGACTGCTCAATTATATCCCAACTCCTTATTGGCAGCGGCAATGGAGGCTTTTATCTCATCGTTGACTTCTTGCACTTTTATTTTTTGATCAAGAAGATATTTTTCAACTTCTTCTTGGGTCATATCCTCATAGGTAGATTTGAACTGCCTCATCCAAACAAACATCCCCTCAAAAGCTGCATCCAAACCTACTGCAATCCTATTAAGCCTTTCTATTTCTTCAGAACTACCAGTGCTATTTGCCGTCAGTTCATTTGACTTTTGGGTGATCTCCTTTTTAAGTTTTTTCAACTCAACCATTTTGGGCATGACCTCATCATGAAAGGCAAAAACTTCTTGCTTCAGTATTTTATTTTTTTTTTTTTTA
>NZ_CDSBKL010000102.1:0-11678 GCF_977115555.1 Aquiflexum sp. | reverse complement strand
TTTGCATCCCAATCAAGCATGCCATAGGTTTCATTTCCCAATACATCAAAATCTAAGCCCGGACCATGTCTTTGAACCCCTCCGGATGATGGGAAGAAACTCCTTCTGTAGGTCATAGCCAATTGTTGGATATCTGTCCTGCGGACAAAGCCAACCTCCGGTGCGTAATTCGCGCCTACTATTTGAGAACGCATATTTAGCGACCATTCAGGTACACTGTACTGGAGTTCCATTCCTGCTGCAAATGAACTATCCAGCTCAGCTTGATTGATATTTTGATGGTAAAAGACCTTACCGTTGATTTTGTTATCCGAAGAGGCTAGGTTGTAATCCACTCCAAAGGTCCTGTCCCATTCATTGTATAAGCTGTCACTATACTCCTCAGGACTTTCAAAAGTCTGCTTATTGACAAAAAATGCAGAAATATTCGATCTTGCAAAGACTTTTTGCTGCAGCGAAACCATGGAATAATTGTATGAAGGCAAGCTAGCCGCCTCATCATCTGCCACCTGCATGCTTAATACACCCACCCGTAGGTTATCATTTACTTTTCCACTTAGTCGCATTCCAAGCGGTATTGCAGATTCAATGTTTTGCCCAGTACTTTCATCCTGGGAAACACCTATCCTTCTACTGAAAAAGGGTCTGGTTCCGTTCAATCCATAATCAGCAAAGAGATCGGCATTCTCCAGGAAGAACTGCCTTCTCTCAGGAAAGAAAATCTCAAAACGATCCAGATTAGTCACTTGTTGATCTACTTCCACCTGTGAAAAATCAGGATTTACCGTCAGGTCAAGATTCAGACCCGGTGTGACTCCAAACTTCAGGTCGAATCCAGCATTTAGTCCTTTTTGGGCATCCGTACCCTTCTCAAAGTTTTGGTTGTAATTTCCAGACAGGTACGGGATAAAGGAAATGTTTTTTCCGCTTCGTTGGGTAGGTTCTTCCCATTCCGCCTCTCTTAGCGAAGCCAGATTAAAGAGAGTGAAATTTCGCTGAATTGGTGCCCAAGTTGATCTTTCGGCAGTCTCACTATCAATTCGGTAAAAATTAATATTCCAATTATTTTGCCCTTCATTGAATCGAAGGGAGTTTAGAGGGATGGCGATTTCAGCCACCCAGTAACCCTTATAAAGCCTGGCTTCTCCCTTCCAGACGTTATCCCAATCAAGGCTAAATGAACTTTCGCCACTGCCTCCGTTCGTCACCAAGCCTTCTCTGCGAACCCCAAAAGGATTGATCCCAAATGTAAATGCATTCGTCCTATCTTGGAAGGTGTCAAAGATGACCGTAAAATTATCATTCGCGGCACCTCTAAAATCTCGTCTGAGTGAAGGAGTCACATATTCACGATTCTCCGAAGCATTGTTCATAATCCCCAGGACATATACATTCTTATCATCATATAGTACTTTGGCCACCGACTGGTTCACCGCTAAAGAGGAATCGTATGGGAAATATTGCATCCAGTCAAAGGCAGAATCCGCCTCAGCCCATATTTCGTCAATCACTCCATCTATAAGAACGGGAGTATCAATTTTTTTAAAAACAATGTCCTGGGCAAACGATGTATTAGTACAAAGTACAAGTCCTATAATAGTAAGGGCCTTTCTAAACATAGTGCAAAACTATTCGAATTGGATGGACCGTTGGGCTATTTTTATATCAACGGCCTATCTTTGGTGGGTTTGCGTGTTAAACTGGGGAAGCGCTAACAAGTTTGTAAAAACAGTTATTTTTATGCGAGCGGTTGACTGCTGGCCTTAAGGAAAGTTGAGAGAAGAGCTGATTTCAGTGGAAATGAAAAGAGGATTTTTACATGTTGCTTGCTGAAAATCCCAAAATATCGACTGCCCTTATGAAGTCTCTCTCATTTTTTGAATTAGAATGTTTATATAAAAGTAAGAACTCCATATCTTCCATAAGTAATCAATTCTAAAGCGATAGAAATTAACCAATTACGTATGATGAAATTCTTTAGAAAAGTTAGAAAAAGTTTACTTCCAGCAGGAAAAACCGGTAAATATCTGCAATACGCAATTGGGGAAATTGTGCTTGTGGTCATTGGAATCCTTATTGCTCTACAGATTAATAATTGGAATGAAAACAGGAAAGATAACCAACTGGTGAGGAACTACTTGGAAGGTATAAAAAGTGACTTGGAAAAAGACATCATTCAGGTTGATGATATCCTTAATGATCATATAAATGCTATCAGTATACTAACCAGTATTGACAGTTCAATTTTAAAAAAAGAATTTCACCAACCCGATAAGTACCAATACTTCTTCAACCAATTAGACACAACAAAATTTGCATACGTTTTTTACAGGGGTTATTCCTTTAGACCGACAAATGGGGCATTTCATTCGTTAATATCGGATGGAAAATCAGGTTTGATTAAAAATAAGTCACTGTTTCAAAATATTCAGGAGATATACATGGAATTAAATCCCCGTCTTGCTAGCAACTATGAATCATTAAAGCGAATGGAAGAAACTATCCGTTGGAATTATCCCAAAGAAAAAGAATACTGGTCCTACTCTGAACTGAAAAAAGCCAAAAACGAAAAGATATTTTTGGACTTGACAAACTTCATCGAAGAAAGATATTTTTATGCTATAAGTTTATTCCAATTAAAAATGAAAATGGCAATTGTTATAAAATTGTTGGAAAATGAAGCCCTTGAGAAATAAAGGAAATTCAACAAAGTATAGTCCCAACTACAACGCTGCTGTTTAAATGAATCTGTTTTCCAAAAAATTAAAAATCCCCTAGCCAAGAACCCGTAAATCAAAAGCGGGAATTCATTGTAATAACAAAACTTTGAACCGCCTGAACTCCTTGTTTTGAGATTCCATTAAACTTGTCGTGCAGATTGAATAGAGGATAATAGTGATTTTTTGAATGATGGAAAAGATGGAAATAATATAAAGATATGGCAATCCTTTACCGCCCATATCCTTGGTTTAGCAGCAGTTTCAAGCCGTTCCGGGCTTAGATGTAAATTCAGATTTATTTTCATTAATTATTTTTAAATTGGCTGAAAGCATGCTATCTAGCCGTTAGCAACAGGCATGAAGAATTAAATCACTTGGCACAAAATTGTATTCATTTAAAATGATGAAGAAAAATATTAAAAAAGCAATAGGGACTATTCGGTTCAAGTTGAGTTCAGAGAACAATCCTTTATTTATTGGTTACTATAAATACCTGTACCGGCCCAAAAAAGGCAGCTTAGAAGAATTTTTGAATGAGTATTCCAAGTCCAAAATTGACGGTCTTACAGTAATTCAGATTGGAGCCAATGATGGAATAACACATGACCCGATACACAAATTTATCAAGAGAGATAAATGGAATGGCGTGTTATTAGAGCCCCAACCATATGTATATGAGCATTATTTAAAAAAAATCTATCAAAAGAATAAGGGTATTCATACACTGTGTGCCGCAATCGGTGAAAAAGATGGAAAACGTCCATTATACAAAATCGGCTTTTCGGACATGAGGTGGGCCACCGGCTTGGCATCTTTTCAAAAAGAAAATGTCGAAAAAGCGTTTTCTACCGGACTGGTTCAAGCAAAATGTTTGAAATATAAAATACATATCCCGGCCGAATCAGAACGCATAGTTTCAGAAGATGTCTTGATGATTTCCCCTGAAACATTATTAAAAAAATATAGCATCTCAACCTTTGATTTGTTGCAGATTGATGTAGAAGGGTACGATTTCGAGGTAATACGGATTTTCGATATAAAGAAATCAAAACCCAATGTGATTATTTTTGAAAATACCCACTTGAGCGAAAGTGATACGGCCTCCTGTCTCAGTCATTTAAGGGACAATGATTATGCAGTTAAAAAATTCGGATCCAATACTGTCGCCATGTTGCATCCATTAGGCAAGTTTAAAAGTTATTTTACCGAAGAGAAATAAACCACGAACACAGGAAATAAGACAGTAATTCATAAAATGCCTGCATATATTTTCCACAGGAAGTAAAGCCGAATCTCCCCTATTTTCAAAAATTTGACTTTGTATTCCGACAGAACAAAAGGAACATTTCTTTTCTTTTGCTAAATTCCCAAATACACTGAGTGGTCGATAGATCAGGCTCCATAAGTCCAAATCAGTCTAACTTGATTGTTTTTATTTATTTTGATCAGAAAACTCAAAAACTACTCTTATCAAATACTGAATTTCAAAAATATTTGAAAGACTATGTCCAATTTCGCAAAACCCGATTGTTATTGAATTGTAAATCAGTTATTCAATGACAATTTTAAACGAACAAAAATGAAAGAATTCCTTCTTATTTTCAGACATGAAAATGCCAATGGGAAAGTTTCACCGGAGCAAATGCAACAATGGATGAAACAACAAATGGATTGGGTAGAAAGTATTGCTGCACAAAACAAATTTATCGGTGGTACAGGATTGCTCTTTGAGGATGCAAAGGTGGTGGACCATAGAAAAATGGTTACCAATGGACCTTTTGGAGACATCAAAGAAACGCTTGGTGGATTCATTACCGTAAGGGCAGAATCGGCAGATGAGGCGGCAGAATTTGCTAAAGGTTCTCCTGTATTACAAGGGGAAGGAAACACCGTTGAAGTCAGACAAATCGCTACACATTGAAATTTTAACCTAAAGCCCCGATTGGGGCTTTTTTTTTATGGGAAAAAATGACCTCGTCCCTAATTTGTTCAGAACGGAATACAGCAAGATAGTAGCTGTACTTTCCAAAACATTTGGTATTGACCATATAGCCATCGCAGAAGACCTGACCAGCGAAACTTTTCTTTTGGCAGCGGAAACTTGGCCCTATCAGGGTATTCCTGAAAACCCTACCGCCTGGCTGTATGCTGTAGCCAAGAATAAAGCCAAAAACCACTTCAAAAGGAAAATGATATTCAGGGATAAAATCTCCGATGAACTGACCATGCAGGGTAAAGAATGGGATGAATTGGAAATTGATTTGTCGGACCAGAATATCGAAGACAGTCAGTTGAGGATGATTTTTGCCATTTGCCACCCGGCTATTTCGGATAGTTCCCAGATCAGCTTGGCATTGAGGGTACTCTGCGGTTTTGGAATTGATGAAATCGCGGATGCTTTTTTGACAAATAAGGAAACCATCAACAAAAGACTGCACAGAGCAAAAGAAAAGCTCCGTTCAGAAAATGTACAGTTACAAATTCCATCTGAAAGTCAGTTGCAGACAAGGTTGGACACTGTCCTTCGGACCATATATCTGCTGTTCAGTGAAGGTTATTATTCAGAAAGCAATGATTCCATTATAAGAAAAGAACTCTGTCTTGAAGCAATGAATTTGGCGTATTTATTACTTCAACATGATGCTACCAACAGCCATGCAAGCAATTCACTGATGTCACTGATGTGCTTTCATTCATCCCGCTTGGAGGCAAGACTTTCGGAAAATGGGGAATTGATTCTTTATCAGGACCAAAATGAAAATCAATGGGACAAAATTCTTATTGAAAAAGGCTTTTACTATTTACAGCAGGCATCTAAATGGGAAGTGGCATCCAAATATTACCTGGAGGCAAGCATTGCCTATTGGCATACTGTCAAAAATGACCACCATGAAAAGTGGGGAAGCATATTAAAACTTTATGACCAACTGCTTAAAATAGATCCTTCTCCCATTGGCGCCTTAAACAGGCTGATTGCACTATCAAAAGTCAAGGGAAATGCAAAAGCGCTGGAAGAAGCCGAGACATTGGATTTGCAGGACAATCATTTCTATCACCTTCTTTTAAGTGAGCTGTACAAGGAAACGGACCATGAGAAGGCTATCCATTCATTAGAGAAAGCATTTGCACTTTGTAAAACCGAAACCGAAAAAATATTCATCAGAAACAAAATCAACAGCCTTGAATAAAACCCTTTCCTTCACAAACATTAAGCTGATTGATTTTAGGTTTGTTTTAGGAATTGAAATAAAGCAAACAAAAAAAAGGGACTAATTGTCCCCTTTTTTTATTGCTTCCTGAATGGTTTTTTGGAGTTGCTGCATTTGCTCCTGTTGTTCTTTTTGCCAGATTTCCATCTTTCGCTGAAACTCCTCCATTTTTGGTTGATTGGCTTTTTGCCACTCTTCCATTTTCTTTTCAAATTCCTCCATCTTTGGCTGGTAAGCTTTTTGCCATTCCTCCATTTTCTTTTGGAATTCTTCCATCCTCGGTTCATTGGCCTTTTGCCATTCTTCTATTTTCTTTTGGTATTCGGCCATCTTAGGTTCATTAGCTTTCTCCCATTCTTTCATTTTCCTTTCAAATTCCTCGATTTTTGGCTGATTGGCTTTTTCCCATTCCTTCATTTTGGCTTCAAATTCTTCTGCTTTTGGGGCAAATTCTTTTTCCCATTCCTCGGCCTTTTTTTGCCATTTTTCTATGGCTTCACTTCGTTTTTTATCTGCTTCTGCCCATTTGGCCTCCATTTCAGCCTTTTTCTTTTCGATTTCAGCCTTAGACATTTTTGTTGTGTCAAAATCGTATCTGTAGTTAAAGTGGAAACTTTGCCCTGAATCTCCCAGGAAAAATACATCGGCAGGAAAGGCCATAAACTGCATGCTGTCAGGAAATGCCATGAAGGGAGTATTACCGAGATTCATTGGCGGAACAGGGCTGATGTCAAACTGTGGCATGGTGGACATGTCAAAAGTCATAGGAGGCATGGGTGCCATGACAAAATCCATCATTGGCATATTATCCATTCCCTCAAAAGCCATAGGAGGCATTGGGAAAGCATCAAAAACCGGAGGGAGATTTTTGGATAATACCTCCATTTCTTTTTCAAATTTCTCTTTTTGTTCAGGAGTCAGTTTTTCCCAATCCCCTTTTTTGATGAAGTTAGGAGCTTTTACGGGAACGGTATCCCGGCTATAGTCGAGAAAAGGTCCTGACCAATTTCCTTCGATCGTTGAGGTGTTCAATTCCGTGTACATGAGTTCCTCAAAGGAATCGGTCGCAGGTTTGTCGCTTGCACCGACCATCAGGGTGGCGCCAAGCAGAAGTGTAATCATCATGGTCATGCTGGTTATAGTAGTTGGTTGTGAAGAGGAAGTTTTGATTCCCATTATTCTTTTGATGCGGTTTAGGGTAGGGTTATTGGTTTTGGCGGCGGCCATGGCGATTTCCGGTGTTGGGTTTTTGGCATAGTTCAGTACACTGGCAAGGCCAAAAGCAAGGTCTTTTGGAGAAATCCCCATGCTGATCGCCAAGTCATCGCAGGCATTCTCCCGTTGTTCTTTGGCGGTTTTGTTGATCCACCAGAATATAGGGTGGAAAAAGAAAAGCACTTCCAAGACAGATTGGATCAGATTCAGGAGGTAATCGTGACGCTTGATGTGGGCGAGTTCGTGGGCGATGATGGCCTCAAGCTGCAAAGGCGAAAGCTGGAAGAAAAGTGCCGCAGGAATGAGTATGACAGGTTTCCATATGCCGTAAGTCATCGGCATGTCCACATGGATACTTTTGAGAAGCTGCACCGGTTTGGACATTTTCAGCGATTGGAGTTGTTTTTCCAATACTTCCTCCCAATGAGATTCTACGGTCTCATGTTTCTTTTGCCGAAGGTTGCGGATGTCTGCCAGGGATGTGGCTAACCTTACCAAAAACATCATGGCTCCCAAAAACCAGATCTGAACCAATGTAGGAAGCCAATTTTCTATACGTCTCGATACAATCATCCAATCAGAAGGAGCCTCGATCAGGTGGTTGGAATCGGCCTGCTTCCCATGCTCCATTTCAGAGTTTTGGTGAATGGCCTCCGATTGATCCGGTTTTGATTGTGGAATGGAATAGAGGAAAGTGCCCATAGCCAAAACAGTAATCAATACAAGCGCTGAAATACTCAGCCTGTATTTGAAAGCAGCTGACTTTTTGCCAAAAAACCTGAGCGAAAGCCAGAGCATCAAACCAATTCCTGCAATCTGCCAAAGGGCATGGACGATCATCCAACCAAGGGCGAGCAAATAGGGTTCAGCGATAAAAGTGGATAAAGTCTCCATTATTGTTCATTTTCCAGTTGGTCCAAGAAAGCGCGGATTTCATCTAATTCCTCTTTAGAGGGATTGCCCTGTCCGAGTGCCTGCATTACCAGGTTTTTGGCAGAGCCGCCAAATGCTGTGGCCATAAAATTGGTCACGAGGTTTTTTTGGGTAACGGTTTCATCCACGGCCGGAAAGTAAATGTGGGTCCGGTTCTGTTCATCCCTACGCAGGAGTCCTTTGGCATGCATGATCTGCATGGTCTTGAGCGTGGTGGTGTAGCCAGTGTCTTTGGTTTCCGCGAGTTTTTCGTGGATTTCCCTCACCGTTGCCTGCTTCATGGGCCAGAGCAGGGCCAAGATTTCAAGTTCGGATTCTGTTGGTTTAGCTTGCATAGTGGTCAATACGATTATTTTCGTACAAAGTTATACGAAATGAATCGTAATGCAAATATTTTATACGATTTTTATCGTAGATCAATCTTAAAGGTTGTTAAAAATCAAGTTCTGATTTTGAATACAATCGAATTTCCTTTCCAAGCACATCCCCAGACTGACCGAAGACGGTTCTGTTTTATATTTTGGTAAGACTGAACCTTACCCAAATCCAATTAGTTGTATATACATTGAATTAAACCAACAAAATTAAAACACGATGAGTACACAAGCACTTTTAGAAAAATTGCAGTTAGGGGATTTAGAACTGAAAAACAGAGTTGTCATGGCGCCGATGACCAGAAACAGGGCAAATAATCCTGGAAATGTCCCAACAGAACTTCAAGCCACTTATTATTCACAAAGAGCTTCCGCAGGATTATTGATCACGGAAGGTTCGCAGGTATCCAAAATGGCTGTCGGCTATATCAATACTCCCGGGATTTATTCCCAAGAACAAGCCGAAGGATGGAAAAAAACAACAGCAGCAGTTCATGAAAAAGGAGGCGTAATTTTTATCCAACTTTGGCATGTCGGCAGAATGTCACATCCTGATTTTCATAATGGCAAACTTCCATTGTCAGCTTCTGCCATCAATCCACATTCAAAATCATACACGCCTGAAGGATTTAAAGAAACGGTCACACCAAGAGAAATGACATTGGAGGACATCCAACAAACTGTGCTTGATTTTAAAAATGCTGCAAAAAATGCGATAGAGGCAGGTTTTGACGGTATAGAAATCCACTCTTCGAATGGCTATCTGTTTCACCAGTTTTTCAACGGTACTTCCAATGTTCGGGCTGACCAATATGGAGGAAGCATTGAAAATAAAGCTAGGATTTTGTTTGAAGTGATCGATGCCATCAAAGAAGTGATGCCTGAAAACAGGATTGGGCTCCGGCTGAACCCCTCTCTTCATGGTGTATTTGGCATGACAATGGATGAAGATACCATCCCTACTTTTGATTATATCATCAACAAGCTAAACGACTACGATTTGGCTTATCTCCATTTATCCGAGCCATTCACAGATGTGTCTGACATTCCTTTCGCAGAACCTGAAATTGCCAAAAGATACAGACCGATCTATAAAGGTACAATTATCATCAATGCCGGTTTTGACCAAGAAAAAGGGAATCAAGTGATTGAAGCCGGTTTTGCAGATGCAGTGGCTTTTGGCAAACCATTTATTTCAAATCCTGACCTTGTGGAAAGGTTTGAAAACCATGTTCCATTGGCAGAGTGGGACACTGCTACTTTCTATACTACCGGTGAAAAAGGATACACAGATTATCCTTCCTACCAAGAACAGACGCTTGTTTAATTCAAAAAAAGGCCGAGATATTTCGGCCTTTTTATTACTTTGCGAACATGTGTTTAATAGCTTTCAATTGGAACAACCACCCCGAATATAAATTCATCCTGGTAGCCAACAGGGATGAGTTTTTTGAGCGGCCGACTGCTTCTATCCAACTTTGGGAACAGGGGTTCTATGCAGGCAAAGACCTAAAAGCAGGCGGGACTTGGTTGGGATTGCACCCAAATGGCCGTTTTGCAACTTTGACCAATTACCGTGATCTTAAGAATGTCAAACAAAACGCCAAATCACGAGGCGATCTGGTCAAGAATTTTTTGGAAGGAAATACCGATCCATTGGAATATCTTTTGGCTATCGAAAAGGAGAAAGACCAATATGATGGTTTCAACCTTTTGGTCGGAGAAGGGGAACAATTGTTTTACCTGTCAAATAAAAAAGACGGAATCTACCGTTTGGAAAATGGACTCTATGGTTTGAGCAATGCTCTTTTGGAAACACCCTGGGCAAAACTCGTAAAAGCCAAAGAAAAACTGCATGCCAAAATCGACAACAATGAAATCGAGCTGAACGGATTGAGGGAAGTTTTACTTTCACGCGAAATCGAACCGGATCGTTTTCTCCCTTCTACAGGTGCAACTTTGGAACAAGAGCGGCTGCTTTCATCGCAGTTTATCAATGTGGGCAATTATTACGGCACGATCAATACCACCGTCTTGCTTTGGAAACATTCTGGCGAAGTAGAAATGAAGGAAGTCCGCTATTTTCAGGCAGAAAACCGCATCGAAGAAACCCAGGTTCAGTTTCAGATGGCCGAATCAGCCAAACAGAAAATAGGATAAGCTTGTTGTCATTTGGGTAGGTATCCCCAAAAATTTTGTAATTTGATTCATCCGGCTTGTGGGTACATAACTCTGCTCCGGATTAATAAACTCTCTTTGTGATGGAAATATTGGATGTATTTGTAGTCGGTGGCGGACCGATTGGATTGGCCTGTGGGATAGAGTGCGAAAAAGTAGGACTGAATTATATCATCGTCGAAAAAGGAGTTTTGACCAATTCCCTATTCAATTATCCTTTCAATATGACTTTTTTTTCGACTTCTGAGAAACTCGAAATGGGGGGTATTCCTTTTATGTCAGTTGCCCATAAACCTACGCGAACAGAGGCTTTGGAGTATTACCGTAGGGTGGCCAAAACCTGGAAACTCAAAATCAACCTGTACGAAGAAGTCAAAACCGTTTCTAAGAAAGAGGGAATTTTTGAAATCGTCACCTCCAAGGCCATTTACCAAACCAAAAATATCATCCTTTCCACGGGTTTTTATGATTTGCCAAACCTGATGAATGTGCCGGGTGAAGACCTGCCAAAAGTGACGCATTATTACAAAGAACCTTGGCCATACATCGGTCAGAAAATCATCGTGGTGGGAGGAGCAAATTCTGCCGTAGATGTCGCTCTTGAAACATGGAGAAAGGGCGCTGATGTCACTATGGTACTCAAAGACGAAGGCATCGATTCCAATGTCAAATATTGGGTCAAGCCGGATATCGAAAACCGCATCAAAGAAGGTTCTATCAAGGCCTTTTCCCATACTACTGTCAAAGAAATCAGGGAAAAGGAAGTCATTCTCAACACGCCTGAAGGAGAAGTGACGATAGAAAATGATTTTGTCTTGGCCATGACAGGCTATAAGCCAAACTTTGCATTGTTAAACCAATTGGGTGTGGAACTCAGTCTTGACGAAAAGCGCCAACCTTGCTATGACCAAGCTAATCAGGAATCAAATGTCGCGGGAGTATACCTCGCAGGCGTTGTTTGTGGCGGACTGAATACCCGGGAATTCTTTATCGAAAATTCAATCGTCCATGCAGAGCAGATTGTAAAGGATATTGTGGGGAAAGAATAA
>NZ_CDSBKL010000101.1:0-11740 GCF_977115555.1 Aquiflexum sp. | reverse complement strand
AGCGCAAGACGATCTGTCTTTGGAAGATGTTGTTTTGGATATGGAAAGTGGGGAGGAGGTAGTTTTACCACCACCTGTACAAGAGACCCCTCCGGCAGTTGAGATTTCAGAAGAATTGATGACTTTTTTTAAGGGCGTATCAGAAACGCTTTTGAAAAATAAATCACTTTTAGATGCCTCTTTTGGCAACGAGGACCGCAAAAGGATCTTAGATGGCCTAGGATTGGCAGGCAGTAATTATAGAACTCAGATTTACGATCATGCTTTCAGTGGCAATCAAGAAGCCATTCAGATCCAAGACCTTAGGGATTTCACCCAAATATGCCTTGCCTATTTGGAACATAGCATTCGTGCAAACAAAAGACAAGACGGCCTATATCATGGCTATAACCTGATGACAGTTGAAAATCAAGAAGAGATTTCTGTTTCTTACCTGAGTGAAATGTTAGAGGGTCAGGTAGCTGTTTTAAGCTCCGGCTACTTGTCATCTGCTGAGGTGTTGGATTTATTGGATGTCTTGAGAAGTAGTGCACTTTATAGAGAGGATCAGAATAGCTATATCCTCTATCCCAATAAAAATTTAAAAGGGTTTCTTGAAAAGAATAACATTTCTCAAAAGGCTATTTCCAGTTCTTCAATACTCATGATGCTTCTCAATGAGGGAAATAAGCAGATAGTAGAGAAAGATGTGAACGGCGGTTATCACTTTAATGGGAATTTTAAAAATGCCAATGACCTGAGAATTGAATTGGAATTACTTTCCAAAACCAATTACAAACAGATCAAAGAATCTGAGATAAGCAAAGTCCTTGAGATATTCGAGGAAATTTTTGACCATAAATCCTTTACGGGACGATCAGGGACATTTTTTGGCTATGAAGGTTTGGGATCAATTTATTGGCACATGGTTTCTAAGCTATTGTTGGCTGTACAGGAATGTTGTCAAGAAGCAATCCAAAACAATAAAAATGAGAAGTTAATAAATAGGCTTCTACATCATTATTATGAAATCAATGAAGGGATCGGACTTCATAAATCCCCTACCCTATATGGTGCTTTCCCGACTGATCCATATTCACATACTCCCCTTGGTAAAGGCGTACAACAACCGGGAATGACAGGTCAGGTAAAAGAAGATGTTTTAAGCCGTTTTGGAGAGCTGGGAGTTTTTGTGAGGGATGGCAAATTGGGCTTTGACATTGCGATGTTGAGAAAAGAAGAGTTTCTAACCGAGCCAAAAACATTTAAGTATGTAGATGTCAACTCAGAATGGTTGGAATTAGGGTTAGAGCCGGGATCTCTAGGTTTTACTTATTGTCAGATTCCTATTGTCTATAAGCTTGCTGATCAGACTGAACTTGATGTAATTATGAAAAATGGCTATATTTCAAAATCTCAAAACTTAAATCTAACTGAGGAAATGAGCCAAAGTATATTTGGACGTACAGGCGATATTGTTCAGATTATTGTTCATTTAAATATGTAGACGTTAATATAAATACCAATATTTCCGCCTAACCTGATATTTGTTGCTTATGTTTAATTAGTTTTGGATAGTACCGACCGGATGGGTAAAAAAGTAAATGCTTTTCAGATTATTGAAGAAAAAATCGACGCTTTGATTGCTGTGATGACTATCGATGAAATGATAGGTCAGATGACGCAAGTAAGACACTTTGATGATATCTCAGCAGATGATGTCGAGACCCGGTTCATAGGTTCGGTTATCCATACCCAAGGTCCGCTGCCTGGAGAGACAGCTGCAGATTGGCAAGCCAAATTTACGGGTTTACAAAAACAAGCCCTTTCCACACGTTTAGGAATTCCTTTGTTGTTTGGCGTGGATGCTGTGCATGGCCAAAATACTTTTGAAGGGGCTACGATTTTTCCACATAACATTGGTTTAGGAGCTTCCGGAAATCCCGACTTGGTTCGGCAAGCCGCTGCCATTACTGCCACAGAGACACAGGCAACAGGATTTAATTGGGTTTTTTCACCTTGTGTGGCTATACCATTTAATGAAAAATGGGGAAGAGTTTACGAGGCTTTTTCTGAAAGCACGGACATTACCACTGAATTGACGAGGGCTTCAGTCCGTGGACATCAAGGTGATCTTCTCCAAAGTAACAGTGTTTTGGCCACAGCCAAGCATTTTATTGGGGACGGTGCTACTGATTTTGGGGTCGAAGGAGGAAATTCATCCTTATCCTTAGATGAAGTAAAAGCAAGACTTCTCCCCCCCTATCAGGCTGCTATAGAGGAAGGTGTAGGTGCTGTGATGGCTTCCTTTAATACATTAGATGGTCTTTCTATGCACGCACATAAGGAGTTGATCACTGATCTATTAAAGGGCGAATTAAAATTTGATGGGATCGTGGTTTCAGACTGGAAGGGATACTCAAGGTTTGGAGAAAACGATATTATCAATGCCGGAATTGACATGGTAATGGCTGTCGATGGAGATCTGGAAGGATTTCAAAAAGGTCTCAAAGATGCTGTTGCAAATGGGGTGGTTTCATTAGAAAGGATTAAGGATGCCGTACGTAGAATATTGAGACAAAAATTCCGACTTGGATTATTTGACAATCCTTTTCCTGATAAAAAACTCATCAAAAAAATCGGCATAAAAGCACATCGCGAAGTAGCTAGGCAAGCCGTCCGAGAGTCTCTGGTTTTGTTAAAAAATAAGAATAATACCTTACCTCTTCAAAAGGACGCTAAAATAGTAGTGGTTGGTGAATTTGGAGATAACTCAGGATTGCAGTCAGGTGGTTGGACTGTAAACTGGCAGGGAACCAATGAAAACTATCAGGGAGCAACCACGATTTTGGAGGGATTTAGAAAAATTTCAACTGCTGAGGTAGCTTACGACAAAGATGGTAGCGGAAATGTGGATGCAGATATTGCCGTGATTGTAGTTGGAGAAACTCCCTATGCAGAGTTTTTTGGGGACATTGGAGGAGAAATGAACGCTTATCAACTTACGCTTACAGAATCCCATCAGCAATATATCAAGACCTATGCGGAGAAAGGGATAAAAGTCGTCATGGTACTTATTTCCGGGAGGCCTTTGGTTGTCACTCCTCAGATTGAACAATCAGATGCATTCGTTGCGGCCTGGTTGCCTGGGTCTGAAGGCCATGGCATTGCTGAAGTACTCTATGGTGATTATGACTTCAAAGGGAAACTACCCCACTCTTGGCCAAAATCGGAAGAGGATTTCCGAGGGAAATACGGTCCAAACTATTGGGATGATTCGATAAAACCCCTGTTTCCAATGGGGTTTGGCTTACGTTTCAAAAAGTCTTGATTTAATGAGAAATGAAATTGAAATAACCATAAATAAAAGGAATTAGTATGAAGTCATCATCAAAATTAGTTATTGCAGGTGCAATCTTAGCTTTTAGCTTTGGTTGTAACCAAAAACAAAAAGAAGAAACGAATCAACTAACCAAGAAAGAAGTGACAGCAAAAGAAATCTTAGGCAATCCTGAATACCAAGCGATCTCCTATGGAGGATACCGTGAAAAATCAAGAGAATTTCAGCCTACCATTGAGGAACTTAAAGAAGATATCAAGATCTTATCCGCTATGGGAATCAGGATATTGAGAACCTATAATGTACAACTCCCCCATGCCTCAAATGTGGTCAAAGCTATCAGTGAGCTTAAAAGCGAAAATCCCGATTTTGAAATGTATGTAATGTTGGGTGCCTGGATAGATTGTAAAAATGCATGGACGGATGAAAACCCTGATCATAACCAGGAAAGTGAACAAAATGAAGGTGAGATTGCAAGGGCTGTAGCACTTGCCAGTCAATACCCGGACATAATTAAAATATTAGCAGTAGGAAATGAGGCAATGGTTACCTGGGCAGCAAGTTATTATGTACAGCCTTCCGTCATCCTAAAGTGGGTTACTCACCTGCAAACTTTGAAAGCAGATGGTAAACTTCCAAAAGACTTATGGATTACCTGCTCTGATGATTTTGCTGCATGGGGAGGCGCTGATCCAAGCTATCATACCGAAGATCTTGAAAAACTGATCAAGGCCGTGGATTATATTTCCATGCATACTTATCCCTATCACAACACCCATTATTACCCTGTTTTTTGGCATGTGACTCCTGAAGAAAGCCAATTATCAGATATAGAGAAAATTGATGCAGCGATGTTGAGGTCAATAGGCTTTGCAAAAGCACAGTACAATGAGGTGCAGAAGTATGTCAAAAGTCTGGGAGTGGATAAACCGATACATATTGGCGAAACTGGATGGGCTTCTGAATCAGACGGGTTTTATGGACCTGAAGGTTCTCGGGCTTCCGACGAATACAAACAAGCACTTTTTCATAAGCATATGAGAGAATGGACCAACTCATCAGGAATTACCTGTTTTTATTTTGAAGCATTCAATGAGCAATGGAAGGATGCCAAAAATCCTCATGGTTCAGAAAACCACTTTGGGCTATTTACCCTCAAAGGAGAAGCAAAATATGGACTTTGGGATTTGGTTGACAAAGGCACTTTTGATGGTTTGACCAGGAATGGTAATCCAATAGTAAAAACCTTCAATGGGGATAAAGAACAGCTCATGAAAAATGTAATGGTAAATCCGAGCAAGTAAGTCCAAACACATATCATTTTATAACAACCAATAACAATAAAAATTTCCAAAACCACTAACAAACCCAAGTAACTATGTCAACCACTTCGAGTAAAGTCCCTATGGGTCAAAAAATTGCCTTCGGCGTTGGTATGTTAGCCAACCAAATGTTTCCTGCTTCACTGGGGATATTTATGGTGGTACTAGTTCAAAATCTGGGATTCCCCGGCTGGATGTGGGGAATCGTATACTTTATCCCTCGTGTCCTTGATGCGGTAACAGACCCCATTATGGGCTTTATCTCAGATAACACCAAATCCCGATGGGGCAGGCGGAGACAATATGTATTTCTTGGGGCTATTTTGATGGGTCTTGCTTTTTCCGTGATGTGGCAACTTTATGGGGATAACAGTGTGAATTATAACTTCACCTATTTCCTATTTGGCTCTTTTGCCTTTTACATCGGACTTACTATTTTCAGTGTACCCTATGTAGCCATGGGCTATGAAATGAGTGAGGATTTCCATGAGCGCACCCAGATTATGGCCATAGCCCAATGGATTGGGCAGTGGGCTTGGGTGATTGCCCCGTGGTTTTGGGTCATAATGTACGAGCCAAGTTGGTTCCCCACCCCGGAGGCTGCCACACGTGAATTATCGATTTGGGTTGGAGTTATATTTGCATTATGTGCCATGGTTCCTGCCATTTTTATTCCCAGCAAATCTACCAAAAATGAAAATTTCTCACCGCTGACATTCAATGCAATAGGTGATAGTATTTCCCAAATCGTCAGAGGGTTCAAAGAAGCCTTTTCCTCTACACCTTTTAGGAAATTGTGTATTTCCACATTTTTCATCTTCAATGCATTCAATACTGTAGCAGGTTTTGTCTTTTTTATAGTGGTTTGGCATTTGTTTAAGGGCGATGCCGGGGCAGCCGGCTATTGGACGCCTTTATTCGGAAGTATCGGTGCGTTGGTCACTACCTTTATTGTCATTCCTGTGGTAGCTAGGATGTCTAGGAAGATTGGTAAGAAGAATGCCTTTATGGTATCCCAAGGCATCGCCTTGGTAGGCTATCTTTCTTTATGGTTTCTTTTTGTGCCTGGCAAACCTTGGATGTTCATCTTTTCCCTTCCGTTACACTCTTTTGGAATCGGTAGCCTTTTTGTCTTAATGATGTCCATGACTGCCGATGTGATCGACTTAGACGAACTGAATTATGGAAAACGAAGGGAAGGGGTATTCGGTGCCATTTATTGGTACATGGTGAAGTTCGGGTTTGCTATAGCAGGCGGTTTGAGTGGCTTGATTCTGACGGTAGTCGGTTTCGATGGAAATGCAGCAGTGCAGCCTGAAGGCGCCGTAGATGGCCTGAGGATTTTCTTCTCTGGGCTGCCGATGTTAGGAACCATAGCTGCCATGTACCTTATGCACGACTACGATGTGGATGAAAAAAGGGCCAACGAAATCCGGGAAGAATTAAAAAAGCGTAAAGAGTCTGAGCCCAAGCATGATGCTACTAATTCGGACTATCAAGTAGAAAAATCCATTTCACTTACAGCCGATGATAAGTTGGCAGTTGCTAAACTGCAAAATAAATTCCTTGGCAAATCAACTGCTGAAATCAAAGCAATATTTGCCCAAACCCTCAAGGAGGGTTTCCATGGAATGTGTTTCAGTCCGTATCTCGAAGGACAGAATATAGGCGACATTCTATCCGAAGAACAGATTAAGCGTAGGATAGAAATCATTTCGCCTCATACTCAATGGGTACGATCTTTCTCTTGTACCGATGGAAATGAACTCATTCCAAAAATAGCCCGAGAAAAAGGTTTGAAGACCATGGTCGGTGCTTGGCTTGGTACTGACAAAGTCAAAAATGAAGCGGAAATAGCGCAACTCATCCATCTGGCAAAAGAAGGGCTTGTTGATATAGCCGTGGTAGGCAATGAGGTCCTTCTTCGCAGTGAACTAACCGAAGAAGAAGTACTCGATTACCTAAAACGCGTGAAGCATTCACTTCCCAATGTGCCAGTAAGCTACGTAGATACCTATTTCCAGCTTTCCCAGCGATCAGAAATCTTGGCAAACTGTGACTTGATTCTGGCCAACTGCTATCCTTTCTGGGAAGGCTGCAATATCGATCAAGCGCCTACCTATCTGCAAAAAATGTATGAAACGGTCAAAAATTCTGCTAACGGAAAAGAGGTTATTATTACAGAAACAGGCTGGCCGGACTCAGGGGAAAATCTAGGAGCAGCAATGCCTTCTCCTGAAAACACGATGAAATACCTCATTGCCTCCAACGAATGGGCAAAACAAGAAAATATAGCCTTGTTCAACTTCTCTTCATTCGACGAACCGTGGAAAGTTCACCATGAAGGTGAGGTAGGACAAAGCTGGGGAATTTGGAACAAAAACGAAATCTTAAAATACTGATTACTATGTCATTTAATGCTGATAAAATTCTGGCACTTGCCGGAAAAAACCTGCAAGGATTGTCTTACCAACAATTAGCGGAGTCATTTCAAGAACTGCTTCAGGATGGCATGCATGGCCTTTGCTTTAGTCCTTATGTGGAGGGGCAAGAGCCGGGAGATACTCTGACCGAAGCGCAGATACGCAGAAGACTAGAAATTATCCGTCCGTACAGTAAATGGGTAAGGTCTTTTTCCTGTACCGAGGGGAATGAGCTCATTCCGATTATTGCCAAGGAAATGGGCATGAAGACTTTGGTTGGTGCTTGGTTGGGAAAAGATGATCAAATAAATCAAAAGGAAGTAGAAGGCCTTATCAAACTGGCGAAAGAAGGATACGTGGATATCGCCGCAGTAGGCAATGAAGTCATGTATCGTAAAGATCTCACAGAAGATCAGCTTTTGGATTTTATCGAAAAAGTAAAGAAAGAAACTCCTAAAACTCCGATTGGCTATGTGGATGCCTACTATGAGTTTGAGAAACGACCTAGAATCACTGAGGTCTGCGATGTGATTTTGGCCAATTGCTATCCTTATTGGGAAGGCTGTGCGTTGGATTATTCCCTACTGTACATCAAGGATATGTATAACCGGGCTCTGAAAGCGGGAAATGGCAAAAAAGTAATCATCACTGAGACGGGTTGGCCGAGCCAAGGAACTCCCCTTTACGGAGCAGTTCCCTCCGATGAAAACTTCATGAAATACTATATCAATATACAAACCTGGTCAAAAATGGACTCGGTAGATATCTTTTATTTCTCTTCATTCGACGAATCCTGGAAAGTAGGCGCCGAAGGTGATGTCGGAGCTTATTGGGGACTTTGGGACAAAGACGAAAAGCTTAAATATTAATCAAATTAGGAATAAAAATATCACTGTAATTTATGGGAAAGGTTTAATTACATAACATTTACTGTTCGGTGCTGTAAAAGCACATGATCCCATCATAATCGGAAAAGCTACCTGCGGTGACATCCCAAGCGCGAAAACCAAAGCCATACAGGGGGCATATAAACCTATCCCATCATTATATTATCTTGTGAAAATTTTCAAAGTAAGATCATTTATCATGAGGAGAAAAATCCCAGAGTCAACTCTACCAAAACTCAATCGCTCACAATTTATTACTTCCGAAGGTTTACAAAAATTAAAGGAAGAACATGATCATTTGTGGCGAGTTGAACGTCCAGACGTTACCGCTAAGGTTGCATGGGCCGCAAGTTTGGGAGATCGTTCAGAAAATGCCGATTACCATTACAACAAAAAACGTCTTCGAGAAATTGATAATCGCCTACGCTATTTGCGTAAGTGTATTGATGACTTTAAAGTGATTGACTACCACCCCAACCAAGAAGGAAAAGTGAATTTTGGTGCTTGGGTAGAAATTAAAAACGAAAAGAAAGGTCTTCAAAATCGTTTTCGTATTGTCGGTTACGAGGAGTTAATAGGTAACAAGGATTATATCTCTATGGACTCTCCCATGGCTAAATCGCTTCTTGGTAAATCTGTTGGAGATGAGGTGATAGTTAAAACCAAAATGGGTGATTTTGTATGGAAAATTCTTAAAATAGAGTACCAAAAGTAGTTTTGCTAATCATAGCTATAAGGAATTGCTTAGCATAAAGTAATATATAATACACCTTTTTTTCTTCGTGTTGGTAAACTGCAGTTCTTCTAATTCATTTTTCCTGATTGTAATTTCAAAATAATTCCAAATCACTTTTTCTTCAAATCCATACTCAATTCCTTTTGAACCAATCCAGCTCTCAGCATCACTGTTGAGGTATAAAGTATTACAACAATCACTAGCCATCTGAGAATATCCAACGGCAACGATTTCACTATAAATGCAGCAATCAATACCGCCACTACTCCCGGGATTGCCATCGCTACAGCCGCTTTCCTATTGTACGCCCCTTCTCGAATAAAACGAATGGATGCGGGCGGCATCAAAAAAGCACATGATCCCATCATAATCGGAAAAGCCACCTGTGGTGACATCCCAAGCGCGAAAACCAAAGCCATACAAGGGGCATATAATCCAATTCCGGCAGTCATTAAAGCTCCAAGGAAAAAGTTTGCAACAATTGCAATCAGAAGTTTACCTCCTTCAAGACCAATAGCGTCTCCCCCACCCTGTATCCAATCCAAACTGCGGGCAAGCATAAAACCCGCAGTAATAAGCAAAGCAAATCCCATAGTCAGCCGGATTTTTCGTTCAGAAAGTTTTGAAATTATACCTGCACCTACGATGGCCCCGATAGCAGCTGAGATTAGCATTAGAATAAGGGTTTTTGGATCGACTTCAATGATCGTTATAAAAATCAGAGCCTGTAACAAAACAGGGAGCGTATTGGCGACATTCATAGTACCTGGAATAAGCTTATCCTCAGTTTGTTTGGTAAATTTTAACAAGGCTGTTTGAGGAGCAAAGGCACCAATTCCCAGCACATCAAAAAAATTGACCACAAAACCGATGATTGAAGTTTTTCTCCAGCTACTTGGTTCCAACCTGTTTTTATGTCTGAGAAAATCCCTCGTCAAAACAACACTAAACCAAACCGTAAGGATGGCGAGTGAAATCCAAATAAATGCCACCATAGGGTCTAGCTAATTAGAAATAATTATATTGCTTTATAGTGAATCCTTCCTACCATTACCAAGTAAGAATTTTCCATGAAATATATCAATAAATTGAACAGAAATTTAGCAATTGAAATAACCATAGTGGCTAACATTATGCTACTTATTTTTTCTTCCACTACGCTTTTTGCTCAACAGCCCCTCTCTCCTTTGGAAGCTTCCTTTCAAGATTATAAAAAAATGAAGGAAGAAACCAGTTTCAAACTGGATTGGATATCATTAGGACCCACAGTCAATTCGGCACGTGCTGATGTAGTTCAGGTGGATGGTTCACATCCCGGTACGATGTATGTCGGATTTGGGTCAGGTGGACTATGGAAAACCACCAATCATGGTCTGAGTTGGAATTCTGTTTTTGATGAGCAGTCTTCAATCGGTATCGGGGATGTTGAATTGGCACCCTCTGACCCAAGTATCATTTATCTAGGAACGGGAGAAAACCTTAAGAAGCCAAGAAATTTCACTTTGCCCGGTACGGGGATGTACCGGTCTGATGATGCAGGCCTTACTTGGCGCAACATTGGTCTGGAAGATTCCTGGGCAATTGCGGAGATTGAAATTCACCCAACTAATCCTGACATTGTTTTCGTTTGTGTTCTTGGACATCTTTGGTCTAAAAATCAAAACCGGGGATTATATAGAACGATCAACGGAGGTAAAACTTGGGAACATGTATTGTGCAAGGATGACATGACAGGAGCAAATGAAATTGTTATCTCACGCTCCAATCCGGAAATCATGTATGCTTCCTTATGGGAAATATTTCCGGGAATAAGTGGAGAAAACAGCGGTGTCTACCGAAGTTCTGATGGCGGAGCAACATGGACTGCTTCTACGAAGGGATTACCAAGTGGACCTAAAATTGGACGAATTGGTCTCACGGTTTCCCCGACCAATCCTGACAAAGCTTATGCGTTGATTGACAATCTGAACAATCCAAGAGACGAGGCCGCCGAACTTTACAAAACAGTTGATGGTGGATTGAACTGGACAAAAACCCATTCGGAGCCATTTAAAATATTTCCAGGTATCGGTTGGTATTTTACTGATGTGTATGTAAATCCCATAAATGACGAAGAAGTATTTTGTCTTGGCGTTCGCCTTGCACATAGTCTCGATGGCGGCAAGACATTTTCCTTTATTGGAGGACAGGTCAGCCGCATGACCCCGAGCTTAGCCCAAGGCCTCCATCTTGATCAATGCGAATTATGGATTAATCCTGAAAATCCCAATCATTTGGCTTTGGGCAATGATGGTGGATTTTATGTGAGCTATGACAAAGGATTGTCATGGGTTCATTACAACAATATTCCAACAGGTGAATTTTACGATATCACGATAGACCAATCTGATTATACGATTTATGGAGGAACGCAGGACGATGCCACTGTTTATGGCCCGGCAAAGGAATTAAATACAAAATTTCCTGATCCATGGAAATATGTCTGGATCGATCCTTGGGATGGTGGCGATGGCTGTGTAACCCAAGTTGACCCGGAGGACAAATCCATTATTTATTATAGCCGTCAACATGGAGATGCGATGAGGTTAGACAAATCCAAAGATGTGGCTGTTTCCATAATGCCTACGCTTCCCAAGGAAATGAAGGATACGCTTGTATTTAACTACATGACACCTTACTTCTTGTCCGCCTACAACAGTAAAACTTTATACCATGGAGGAAATTACGTTCTAAAAAGTACTGATCGGGGTGATACCTGGGGAGTGATCAGTCCCAATCTTACTAACTCTTCATTTGAAGAAAAGAAATCATTTGCCACTGGCACAATTGTAGAATCGCCAACAGAAAAAGGATTGCTGTATGCAGGAACCGACCATGGCGCTTTTTGGGTCTCAAAAAACGATGGTGTGATTTGGGAAGAACATTCAACCGGTATTGCGAACAACTATATCCGAAGCATCTCTCCTTCCAACCACAAAGCATCCCGTGTTTACATGGCCATGACCGGAATAAATTACGATGATCTGAATAAGTATGTCTATGCTTCTGAAGAT
>NZ_CDSBKL010000100.1:0-11805 GCF_977115555.1 Aquiflexum sp. | reverse complement strand
AAGAAGATTCTATTATATCACAGCACATCGTTAATGAAAAAACTTTTTTTATACTTATTTTTTGTACAAAGGGAATTTTTCCACTTTCGCCAAGAGGTTTTTGTTTCTGACGGTAATGGCTATATCCGTTCCCGGAGTAGCATATTCTGATTTAACATAACCCATCCCTATACCGACTCCCATAGAAGGTGTCATGGTACCTGAGGTCACCTCACCAATTGGTTCTCCTTCTAGGTTGACGATAGGGTAGTGGCCTCTTGGGATGCCTTTTTCTTGCAATATAAATCCTATCAACTTTCTTTCAACACCTGCTTCTTTCTGCTTTTTGAGGTTTTCGCTGTTGATAAAGTCTTTGGTGAATTTGGTTATCCAACCCAGTCCTGCTTCAATTGGAGAGGTCTCGTCATTGATGTCATTGCCATACAGACAATAACCCATTTCCAACCTTAAAGTATCTCTTGCACCAAGACCGATCGGCTTGATGCCAAATTCTTTTCCTGCTTCAAAAACCGCATTCCAAACTTTTTCTGCATCCTCGTTTTTCACGTATATCTCAAATCCTCCCGCACCTGTATAGCCTGTCCCTGAAATGATGACATCCTGTACTCCTGCAAAATCTCCGACTTTGAAATGGTAAAATTTGATATCTGAAAGGTTGACACTTGTCAGTGACTGCACCGCTTCTATTGCTTTAGGTCCTTGGATGGCAAAAAGGGAAATGCTGTCAGAGATATTTTCCAATTTGGCACCCATGCTGTTGTATTTGTTGATCCAATTCCAGTCCTTTTCAATGTTAGATGCATTGACTACCAACATGTATTCCTCTTCGCCGAATTTATAAACAATCAGGTCGTCGACGATTCCGCCTTTTTCATTTGGAAAGCAGGAATATTGGGCTTGGCCGACGACAAGTTTGGAAGCATCGTTGGAAGTCACCTTTTGGATGAGATCAAGGGCTTTTGGACCGGTAACTTTAAATTCACCCATATGTGAAACATCAAATACACCGACTCCCTGCCTCACTGTATGGTGTTCTTCAGTATCTGAAGAATACCTTACGGGCATATTGTATCCTGCAAATGGAACCATTTTGCCTCCCAAAGCGATATGGAGGTCATTGAGCTGTATTTTTTTGATGTTTTCTGACATATCAAGGGTTTATTTTCTTGTGGGCAAAGGTAACAATTGGGAGAAAAGATTTTTTACCACAAACAAAAAATGCTGATAAAACTTACCAGCATCTTTCTGAAATTTTCAATGTGTGTGGTTTATACCGAGAAACTTTCTCCGCATCCGCAGGTTCTAGAGGCGTTTGGATTTACAAATTGGAACCCTTTGCCATTCAAACCATCTGTAAATTCAAGAATTGTACCTGCCAGATAAAGCAGACTTTTTCTGTCTACCAATATCTTGATTCCTTTGTCCTCAAATACATGGTCAGTTTCAACCAAACTTGCATCAAAACCCAGGTCATACATCAATCCGGAGCAGCCACCACCTTTTACAGAAACCCTGATGTTTTCATTTTCAGTTCTTCCTTCTTCTTTTCTCAATGAAAGGATTCTTTCCTTTGCCTTTTCCGAAACAGTTATCATATCTTTAAGTATTAAATTCGATTTTTAAAGCATGATCAAAACATGCCTAAAGTTGAAATGATTCAATAACAAAGATAAAAAATTATTGATATGAGAAAAATTGAGCATCTTGGGATTGCTGTCCGTGACCTAAGAGAATCCAATGAACTGTTTTCAAAATTATTGGGAAGGGATAACTATAAAGAAGAATCTGTGGAAGGGGAAGGGGTAAAGACCTCTTTTTTTAAGATTGGTGAAACAAAAATAGAATTGTTGGAAGCGACTAGACCTGATAGCCCTATTGCCAAATTTATAGATAAAAAGTCTGAGGGAATCCATCATATTGCCTTTGATGTGGAAGATATCTATGCTGAAATGGAAAGATTGAAAGCAGAAGGTTTTGAAATCCTCAATGAAACTCCAAAGGAAGGTGCCGACAACAAAATAGTTGTATTTTTGCATCCGCGATCTACCAATGGGGTTTTGGTGGAGTTGTGTCAGGAGAAAAAAGGTTGAGAGAATTGAAAGATTGGAATACCGATTGCCATCGGGATGAAAATTGAAAAATTATCTAATCAGATGAAATTTAGAATTAGGATGCAGTTCCTATTTAAAACGATAACATGTCAGAAACAAGAACAGAAATAGGTGAAATAGGCGAATTTGGTTTGATTGACCACCTTAAAGAAGGTGTCACTATTAGGAATAATTCTACCATTTTGGGTATCGGAGACGATGCAGCCGTTATCGAAGCAGGAGATCATGTAAAAGTAGTGACTACTGATTTACTTTTGGAAGGTGTTCATTTTGATCTTTCCTATGCACCATTACCACATTTGGGGTTCAAGGCGGTAGCTGTCAATGTATCCGATGTTGCTGCAATGAATGCCATCCCAAAACAGATTACGGTCAGTATTGCTTTATCCAACAGGTTTTCGGTAGAAGCTGTGGATGCATTGTATTCAGGAATCAATGCAGCAGCAGAACACTATGGTATAGATGTGATAGGAGGGGACACCACAGCTTCACGGTCAGGTTTGGTTATTTCCATTACCGCTATTGGGGAAGCAAAGAAAGAGGAATTAAGCTTCAGATCGGGTGCCAAGGTCAATGACATCGTATGTGTTACCGGAGATTTGGGCGGTGCATTGGTTGGATTACAGATTTTGGAAAGGGAAAAGCAGGTATATCTAGCCAATCCCGATATGTCTCCTGAATTAGATGGCTATCAGTATGTCACTGGACGTCAACTTCGTCCGGAAGCAAGAATGGATATCATCCATGAACTGAAGGAAATGGACATTGTACCCACTAGCATGATTGACGTTTCTGATGGATTGGCTTCGGAGCTTTTTCATATCTGCAAAGCATCAGGAGTGGGAGTGACGATATACGAAGACAAATTACCGATCGACAAACAGACTTTCGATACCGCGGTGGAATTAAATATGGATCCGATCACTTGTGTGCTCAATGGAGGTGAAGATTATGAATTGCTCTTTACTATTGACCAAAAAGATTTCTCCAAATTAGAGAAACACCCCGATATCCATTTTATCGGACATGTAACAAAGGCTGAAGACGGAAAACTGATGGTGACCAAAAGCGGAACTGTAGTTTCCTTAAAGGCTCAGGGTTGGAAGCATTTTTAATCGCTACCTTTTTGTTATTTGTCATTTTGCTCTTCAGAATTTTAATCCTGGAGAGTTTTTTTATTCTAGTGTTTTTAGTTTAATTAAAATTGGACTACCTTACTTTTCAGATATTTTTAATGATTGATTAATTTGCAACCAAAAAACAGTTACATTTATAATGTCAAAATTGGATAAGTTAAAAGAAAGACTGCTTTCACGTCCAAAGGATTTTACATTTGATGAAATGGCGAGTCTTTTGAATAAACTTGGATACGAAGAAAGAAAGCTTGGTAAAACATCAGGGTCAAGAGTGGCTTTTTTTAGACTAGAAAGTCAATCAATAATTCGTATTCACAAGCCTCATCCAAGTAATATCTTGAAATTGTATGTAATTGACATGTTGATTGAAGTTTTAAAAAAGGAGGATTTAATATGAAAAATATCCTGAAACATGAGGGTTTTATCGGTTCAGTTTCATTCAGTGCTGAAGATGAAGTGTTTTTTGGTAGGCTTGAAGGGGTTGAAGATTTGGTGACATTTGAGGGCTCCACTGTGGAAGAACTTAAATTTGCATTCAAAGAAGCGGTAGAAGACTATATGTCAATATGTAAGGAGGTTGGAAAATCACCTTTCAAATCTTTCAAGGGAAGTTTTAATGTCAGGGTTCAACCAAAAATTCACCAAAAAGCTTTTTTTAAGGCTACAGAAATGGGTGTTTCATTAAATCAATTGGTTGAAAAAGCATTGGATTCTTTTTTATTCAATGTAGAAGAAATTGAAAAGCAAGAATGAAATTTTTAGAATTTTTAGGTTTCTTTTTGATTTCAATATTGTTAATTCTTATAGGGATTTACTTGTTAATAAATAATAATGCAATCATTGGAACAAAAAGAAATTTAGAATTAAATGTTGTTGGAGGACCCTTAATTATTTTTGTGGGACTTATATTTCTGTACGTTTCTTACCACAGCCTTTCTCCATTTGGTAAGTTTCGAAGATTTTTTGAGGGCAATAATTTTTTCAGAAGAAAGCGACAAAATTAGGATCATTCAATAAAGAATTCCAACAATCAATCCTTCGGCGGCTTTCGATGCCAATAAGAAGCCAACACAGATCCGGTGATATTCATAAAAGGTCCAAAGACAGCGGATGCCAAACCCACGGTGGCAATCTTACCCATTTCTTTGGCAATGCCTGAAGCCAAGCCGGCATTTTGCATCCCCACTTCCAAAGCCAAAGTCCTGCAATCACGCTCATTCATCCTGAATAATTTGGCAGCCCAATAGCCTAAAGTATAACCAGCCATGTTATGAAAAACAACAAGCAATATCAAAATCGGACCTATGTTCAACAAACTGTCACGGCCGGCCGCAGTGATGATGGTTATGATCAA
The DNA here is from genome assembly GCF_977115555.1 of Aquiflexum sp. Classification (NCBI taxonomy): domain Bacteria; kingdom Pseudomonadati; phylum Bacteroidota; class Cytophagia; order Cytophagales; family Cyclobacteriaceae; genus Aquiflexum; species Aquiflexum sp. The sequence continues at coordinate 7,204 of NZ_CDSBKL010000100.1, read as the reverse complement.
AGCTATACCTATCATCGAAACCAAAGGCATGGCAGCGTCAAGCCATTTGACTTTGCCACTTAGAAATTTATTGAAAATTAAGCCTGCCCCGATAGGTATGATGACAATTTTGATGATATCCAAAACCATTTTCCAGACATCCACTTCGACAAACTCTCCGGCCAACCAACCCATTAAAACAGGCGTGACAAATGGAGCCAACATAGTGGTAAAAGCAGTAATGGTAATGGATAGGGCTAGGTTTGCTTTTGCCAGGAAGCTCATCACATTCGAAGCCATTCCACTTGGAGAGCAACCGATCAAAATAATTCCTGCTGCAATTTCTGGTGGAAAACCGCTCAGTTTGGCCAAAGCATAGCCAATAAATGGCATGATGGTAAATTGAAGCAAAATCCCGATAATCACTCCTTTGGGCATTTTGACCACTCCCGCAAAATCCCCCAAACTCATGGAAGTCCCCATTCCAAACATGATGATCTGAAGCAAAGGCACAATCAATCCGCTCAATTTATAATCTCCAACCTGTACAAATGTGATCGGGTAAAACATTGCAGCTGTGACACAGGCAAAGATCATGACTGTATAGGTAAACCCTTTTAGTTTGTCATATCCTCGAAACATGATTCCGATAGACATCAAAAAAAGAATCCAAAAAGGGCCTGAATTGCTTATTCCTTGAAAAAGTGTGATTCCTAAGGATAAGAGAAAAAAAATGACTGATAGAATGGTGGCGATTTTGATAACGGGATTTTTCAAGATAGTTTGGGCTAAATGGAAATACTATAATAGCAAAAATATCCGAAAACCAGGATTGCTCCCGGCTTTCGGATGGCACTAACACAATCAATCTATGTTAACTGTAAATACGGTCATGGGAACGTTTGGTATCCCACTCCGTAGTTGGGGCAAAGAAAGTTGAATCTGATTTGTGAAGATGCTGTTTCAGCACTTCTTCATTGAGTTCAATTCCAAGACCGGGAGAAGTCAATGGCACAGGTGCATAACCTTTGTCTATGATTTTATTTCCGTCAACCATGGTTACCATACTTTCCCACCATTCTAAATCCACAGAATGGTGTTCCAAGGACAGGAAGTTTTGTGTTGCTGCGGCACAATGGACGTTTGCCATGAATGAGACAGGGGTACCTGCCTGATGCATTGCCATTGCTATTCCATGCTCTTCCGCATAGTCACCGATTCTTTTGGTTTCTAACAATCCACCCGAAGATGCCAGATCTGGATGGATAATGTCTACTGCGTGGTTATGGATCAGGTCTTTAAAATTTGCCAATAAATAAATGTCCTCGCCCGTAGTCGTTGGAGTTTCCAATGCATCCGTGATGGTTTTATGCTGTTGGGTCATCTGCCAAGGTACCATATCTTCCAACCATGCTAGACGGTATTTATCCAAAGCTTTACCAAGTCGGATACAGTTATTCAGGTCGATATGGCCATAGTGATCTGTAGAAATCGGAATTTCATAACCTACCATCTCACGGACACTATGAACTATTTTTTCCAACTCGTCCAATCCCTTTTCGGTGATCTGGATTCCGGTAAATGGATGTGCAGTATTGCCATATGACATGAATGGTCCTGAGAATTGGTTTGGACTTTGCTTCAAAATCGTAGGATTGACCAATGCACCAGGCATATCCTTGATCTCATTGATGGAAACATCCATTTTCAGCCAAGTATAGCCTTGTACTTCTGTCCTGAATTTGATTTTTTCCTTTTGATCTTCAGGACTTTTTCCTTCAGGAGTATCTGCATAAAGCCTAACCGAATCTCTGTATCTACCACCAAGGAGTTGCCATGCAGGTACGTTGTATGCTTTTCCGCATAAGTCCCAAAGCGCCATTTCTACCGCGCAAACACCACCTGCCTGTCTTGCCGGACCGCCAAATTGCTTGATGATTTTGAAAATTTTCTCCACATTACATGGGTTTTCTCCAAGAATTCTACTCTTGAGCATAAGTGCGTATCTTGGATCTGCTGCATCCCTCACTTCTCCCAATCCATAGATTCCCTGATTCGTATAAATCTTAATGATGGCAGTTCCACCCATAACCGCTGTGTGGCAATAACGCATATCTGTGATTTTCAAATCAGAAGGAGCGGAGGCTTTTTGGACTTTGGAAGTGGTCTGTGCCATAGAGTCTTCGAAACTCAATCCCATGAGTGCTGTCAGAGACATGCCCCCCAATGCGGTTTTTTTCAAAAAGTCCCTTCTGTTTGCTTTGGTATCAATATGGTCGATTTCAGCCTGTCTTTGTAAAGCGTATTGCCGTTCCTGTTGTTTTTGATCCGAAATGATACTTTTTAAAGTGTTTTTCATGTTTTTAGGGTTTGATGTTATGGTTGTCTTTTAAAAAGCCTTTTTTAAGTTCTAATAATTTCTCTCTTTTAGGTAATTGTCCAGTTCCTGCTTGGTCATTGGGAGCTTTCCCGGGTAATTATTTAACCAATCCAAAAAGTCCTTTTTGATGGCCTCAGTCCACTCACTGTCGATTTCACCGGCAAGATATTTACCTTCCCTTAGTCGTTGATGCCCAAATTCATCCCTAAGGCCTGTAACCTCAGAAGTGATCACCAAATCCTCAACCAAATGAGCCGGGATAAAAATCACTCCATATTTTTTTGCCAAAACCACATCGCCGGGGAGGACTGTTGCCCTTCCAACCCTGATTGGGGCATTGATGGAAGTTAGCATCATTTGATTGATAAATGATGGGTCTTGGCCTTTGTGCCATGCATTGAAACCTTTGATTTCCGATAGTCCTTCTTCATCTCTTACAGAACCGTAAAAGATGACACCTCGCTGAGATTTTGCATATATGGAATTTCCAAGATTGTCACCAATCAATGTACCATCTGCGATTTTGCCATAGCCGTCAGCGACATATACATCTCCGTTGGTCAAGATATCGATGGGCCATGAATTGGTGCCTCCTTTCGGGGATCTACCTTCTTTGTTGACTCCTTGTTCCTTTACCTGATTTTGAAGGTCAGGTCTTAAAGGCATATATTGGGCTGTCACGACCCTACCAGTCATGGCTTCATTTTCTAGCATAATATACCAATTGCCTTCATATTGGTTATTATACCCTTTATTTCTGAGGACACCCCAAGCTTCTTCAATAGAGATGTTTTTCAATCTTCCAAGGATTTGATCAGAAACTTTAGGCCTTCCATCAGGGAGTCTTTCTCCTTTCCATTCAGAAGTCATCGCTTTGATATATTCAGGAGAGGAACCCACATTTTGTGCTTGGGTCATCCCTGCTGTAAGCATCAGGGTTATTCCCAAAATTATTTTGATAAATCTGTTTTTATGATTCATGGTTATTTGGTTTTTGTATATCTCATTCAAAAAACGGTACATCTTTTACAGCATATTTTTTCATTCCTTCTTCATTGATTTCTACACCGATTCCTGGTTTTTCGGATAAGGTGATGAAACTGTTTTCAGTCCGGGGACCATCGTAAGTCACGATATCTTTCCACAAATCGTCAGTATCCATGTAGATCTGCCATTCCATAATCTGGAAATTGGGAACTGAAGCGCATACATGGCAACTAGCCATAGCACCCAAGAAGGAGGCAACCATATGTGGAGAAAATGGCACATAGTACAGATTTGCCAGGTTTGCGATACGCTGTGCTTCACCTAATCCCCCAGCCTTTTGGATATCAGGCATGATGATGTCCACTGCTGATTCGGAAAGTAATCTTGTGAAACCATAAGCCAAATAAATATTTTCACCGGCGCAGATAGGAGTGGAAGTCTGGGAAGTGATGGATTTGTAAACCTCAGAGTTATCAGCAGGGATAGGTTCCTCCAGCCACATCAGGTTCAGGTCTTCATATAATTTAGCCATTTTTAGGCCTGTGACGGCATCATATCTCCCATGCATGTCGACACAGACATCAATATTTGGTCCCACTTCCTCCCGCACGGCAGCAATGGCATTGTACATCCTATCAATTTCCATGGGATTGGCGGTCCAATTGAACCTATCGTATTTGTTAGGATCTCTGCCGTCATCAACATCAAACTTAACTGCATTATAGCCCCGATTGACTGCGCCTCGGGCTGCATTGGCATAATCCTGAGGGGAAGGATTGGTAGAAGTGTAAAGGGCAGTATCGCAATAAACGCGGATTTTGTCCCGGAATTTCCCTCCTAAAAGCTGGTACACTGGTACTCCAAAAACTTTTCCTGTCAAATCCCAAAGTGCCGTTTCGATGGCTGTCATGACTGCGACAAAAACGCCTGATTGTGCGCCGCCAAAAAAAGCACCTTTTCTTAATTGTTCAGCGATTCTATTGGGATTGAGCGGGCTTTGTCCTTTGATCTGATTCCCCATTCTTTTGACCAAATGATAGGTACCGTGGATGGCATCGACTGCTTCACCGCATCCCCAGACATCTTGATTGGTATATATCTTGACATAAAGTGCGCCCCTGACATATCCACATTTTACATCTGTGATTTTCAGATCAGAAGGGTTTGAATAGGGTGATTGCCTGTCGACTGCAGCATTTAATCCTTGGCCAAAAGTGCTCAGTAATGCGCCACCAGTCAGTCCCGCTACCAATCCTTTCTGGATAAATGACCTCCTTGTGTCTTTGCTGTTTTTCATATTTTGGGATAAATAATTTTTTATGATCTATTATTTTTCAATGGCAAATTTTTCAAAAGAAAGGAACATCTGACACCGCATATTTCCTGATGGCTTCTTCATTTGGCGTGACACCAACTCCGGGTCGGTCTGTGAGATGGATATAGCCTTCTTTGATCAAGGGAGCTTCAATGATCAGTTCATCCCATTGTTTCCATTTGGAGAACCAATGCCATTCTAAACAAAGAAAATTGGAAATGGAAGCACAACAATGACAAGCGGCCATAGCGCCAAAAGGGGAGGCAACCATATGAGGAGCAACGGGAACATAGTACAAGTTGGCAAGATTTGCAATACGCTGACCTTCACCTATTCCCCCACATTTATGGAGGTCAGGCATGATGATATCTGCGGCTTTTTTCTCAAGGATTTTTCTGAAATCATGTGCCAAATACTGGTTTTCACCGGTACAAATCGGTGTAGTGGTCTGACTCGTAATCTCTCTCAAACTATCTAAGTTCTCAGCAGGAATCGGTTCTTCTAAAAACATTAGTTTGAACTGTTCCATTTCTTTGGCCATTCGGATACCTGATGGCAAGTCATACCTTCCATGTGCATCCAGACAAAGATCCATGTTCATTCCAATGGCTTCTCGTACAGCTGTAATCTGCTTCACCATTCGGTCAATCTCTCCATTGGAAGCTGTCCTGTTAAATTCATCTTGTTTTGAAGGATCTCCGGCCCAGTCCAAATCAAATTTGATAGCCGAAAAGCCTGCGTTTTTAACTTCCATTGCACTTGCCGCCATGTCTGCAGGGCTTTCAGAACTGCTGGCACTGTCACAATAAAGCCTGATTTTATCCCTGAATTTTCCGCCCATTAGACGATAAACCGGTTGGTTCATAGCTTTACCTGCTAAATCCCAAAGTGCAATTTCAATCCCTGTGAGCACAGCAACATACATTCCTCCCTGTGCCCCTGAGAAGTGTCCCCTTCTTAATATCTGTTCAACGATTTTATTGATATCCAATGGATTTTGTCCTATCAAAAACTGGGTCATATTGTCCCATCCCTCTGTTCCGGTAGCTACCCCATAAGTGCCCCTTACTGCATCCATCGCCTCTCCATATCCTGTGATTCCTTGATTGGTGGTCAGTTTGACAAACATATGGGTGCCATGACCCTTCATAAAAGCTGTTTTGACGCCAGTGATTCTAAGGTCAGAAGGGTTCGAGTACTTTGGTCCCCGGTCCACTGCTGCAATAAGTTCAGATCCGAAACTTGGGACCAAAGTCGCAGTGGCAAATCCTGCCATCAGTCCTTTTTGAATAAATCCCCGCCTGTTATTGTCAGTTTTCATGGTTGTGAATTTTGAGTTCTATAAGGCTACCAGGTTCTTTTCTTCAGAATTTCCTGAATCTGCTCTCTTGGAATTGGTAGTTCATCAATGTGTTCATTGAGCCATTTAGAAAAATCCCTCTCTATATCATCTGACCATCTGGTATCGATCTGACCTGCAGTATAAATGCCTGCCCTCAATCTTTCATGCCCAAACATGTCTCTGAGTCTGACTACTTCAGAAGTGACCACAACTTGTTCTACAAGGTGGGGAGGAATAAAGCTCACTCCACCATCTCTTCCCAAGACTACGTCTCCTGCCATGACAGTTGCCTGACGGATTTTTGTGGGTTGGTTGATTCCTGTCAGCATGGTATTGAGATTTCCCTGTTGGTTGTGATGGGAAGGGTGATAGCTTGTATAGTATGAAGTAAATCCTCCAATTTCTTTGAGTCCTGTAACGTCCCTGATAGCACCGTCATAAACAATTCCATTTCCGGTTTTGGCATAGATGGCATTTCCAACGTTATCTCCAATGGTAGGGCCGTCGACTTGGATTCCAAATTGGTCAACCACATAGACATCACCCTTCGTCAGGATATCTACAGGCCAAGAATTCTGACCTCTTTTACCCTGTTTTTTTCCTCTTTCATCTATCGCATCATGGATATCCGGACGACCTGGAAGAAATGTTGCAGTGACAGCCCTTCCGATAAGGATGCTGTCGGGATTTATGGTTTGCCAACCGTCAGCATATTGGTATTTATACCCGGCATTCTTCATCACAGCCCAAGCTTCATCATGGGTGACAAGCCTCATTCTCTTTAAAAGGTCATCAGAGACTTTTGGTCTTCCATCTTCAAATCGTTCTCCTTTCCATTCACGTGTTAGGTAAATCAATTCTTCTTTTGAGATTTGTTGTGCCTCTATTCCAAATACAATTAGAAAAAGGCAAGCCAACACAGGGAATATTTTCCTAGTCATTATTGATAAAATTAAATTGAATTAAGGATTTTATGAAGAAAATGAAGGTCCGGAAAGTACCGAACCTTCATTGGATTTTACTTATGCCACCAAACCTTCGTTTCTAGGTCATCTGGACCTTGAGAAGAGATGGCTTCTCCTACATTTTCAGAATTTACTGAAATCTCAGAGTTAGGATAAGTAAGTCTATTGATAAACAAAACTTCTCGGCCAGGAAATGGATTGGCAGTAAGTGTAGGGAATCCAGATCGGCGGAAGTT
>NZ_CDSBKL010000099.1:0-11879 GCF_977115555.1 Aquiflexum sp. | reverse complement strand
TTTTTTCAAATAAATTCCCGGGAACGAACAGAGGTCAAAAAAAATTATATATTTTTTTAAAATTTTTTTTGGGCAGATTTCATTCGATTTCTGGAATTTGTAAAAAACATAGAAATCTGGAATTAGCACTTTTTTGGAATTCATCACTAGTCCTTTGTATTTTATGCCCCTGTTGCTCAAAATCGCCATTTTGTTAAAAAAAATTATGAAGGATTTACTTTTTTCGTAATCATTTTTTTATAAAATTTCCGTGAATAAGATTTTTGGAAAATAATTATGATTTCCAAACTATCTATGTACTTTAGCCTTGTAATTGACTATTTTGTCAAGATTTGCTGATTCACCCTTAGCAAAAAATGTGGGAAAATAGCCTAAAAGCCCCTAGTAAAAACTCGAACTGACTCTATCTAAATCGCCTCAAGCATTGCTTGTTTTTGTTAATAAATTTCTACTTTAAAAAGATTGTTCATGAAGCAATTTTGCAAACAATCTGTATTGCTTGTCATCCTGTTTATATCCTGGTTCCAACTGCAAGCATCACCAGATTTTTTTCATTCTTCCCCAGGTTCATCCGATTTTACCAAAAAATCAGGAGAAGATACTCATGTGCTTTCAGGCACTGATAGTCCTGATGCTGGAAGAGAAGGTTTTTCCGCTGCGGCCGCTGGGTTGGAAGTTTTTAAAGTTTCCAATGTTATCATTGTCCAGGCAGGTGGAGAAATCCTGTACACAGTAAGTGTGTTCAACGGTGGTCCTGATGCTGCGAATAACGTCACAGTGACAGATGTCCTTCCTGTAGGCACTTCTTTTGTTTCCGCTACCAATGGTGGTACTTTTAATGCAGGAACTGTAACCTGGGTTTTCCCGACTATCGCATCTGGGCAGACCGAGGTATTGACTGTAAGGGTTTTGGTAAATCTCGGAGTGGTAGAAGGAACGATCCTCATCAACAAAGCAGAAGCTTCCAGTCCAGATGATCCTGCCTCCCCAAAGACATCCAATAATGCTCAAGTTACGGTACTCCAAGGAATCATACCGATCCTGGAAATTGCCAAAACTGCCAATACCCCAACAGTGAGGTTGGGAGATACCATCACTTATACCATTACAGTTTCTAATTCCGGAAATGCTTTTGCAACAAATGTCAATGTCAGGGACGTGCTTCCTGCAGGGACAACATTTGTATCTACAGATAGGGGTGGTGTGCATTCAAACGGCACAGTCAATTGGTCCATTGGTCTTCTTTCTCCGGGGCAAACCATCGTCATCACCCTTGAAGTATTGGTAAATGGAAATTTTGTCGGGAATGAAGTAATCACCAATACCGCAAGAGTAACTAGCCCATCTGATCCGGCTTCTCCAAAAGATTCAAATCCTTCCAATGTCATAGTAGAAGAGGTGATACCCGAAATGGCAATCACCAAAAAAGCAAATGCACCGACTGTGTTTGCTGGAGAATTTATATCCTATACCATTGAGGTTACCAATTTTGGAACGGCGCCGGCAACAAATGTGACAGTTACTGACCAATTGCCTACGGGTACATTTTTTATCTCTGCTGATAATTCAGTGACCCATAACGCCGGTTTGGTCACATGGACATTGGGGACAATAAACCCGGGAGTGACTAGAATAATAAATCTGGTAGTTCAGGTGGGTCTTACAGTTCCAAACGGGACTGTCATCATCAATGGGGTGTCAGTTCAAAGTCCTGATATTAGCACTCCTGTACTGAACGATCCCGATCCTGAAAATGAGGTAATCGTAGTGTCTTTGCCGGAATTGATTGTTTCCAAATTCGCAGCCTCCCCAAAAGTAAATCCCGGTAATACGATTTCTTACACAATTACAGTGACCAACCTGGGAACTGCCAACGCCACGAATGTCAGTGTGACAGACGTCCTGCCCACAGGTACAACTTTTGTGAGCGCCAGCAATGGAGGCGTTCATTCTAATGGTACGGTCACTTGGACAATTGCCAGTCTGCCAATTGGGGAACAGGAAGATTTGGTACTTGTGGTAACCGCAGCTGCAAACCTTGCAGATGGCACCCAACTTACTAATATTGCCTCAGCGGTAAGTCCTGCTGATCCTACTAATGTGGCGAGCTCAAGCCCCAGTGTAGTCACAGTCGAAGTGATTGCTCCTGTCCTTGACATCACAAAACTTCCCGGAGCTTTTACAGCCAATGCCGGTGAAAACATTACTTATACTATTACGGTCCGAAATACCGGAAATGCCCCAGCAAACAACCTCGTTGTAACCGATCCTTTACCAGCCAACACCACTTTTGTCTCAGCAGACAACGGAGGTACATTTGCATCAGATTTGGTCACTTGGTCTTTGGGTACAATGGACGCAGGAGCCTCACTTGATTTGATTTTGGTGGTAAAAGTAGACCCAAGTGTACCGGCAGGTACCAAAATAAAGAATATTGCAACTGCAGACAGTCCGGATAACCTCGAAGGACCAATAGAAAGCAGCAGTGATATAAGCTTGGAAGTGACCATTGAAAATTTGGCCACTCTTGAAATTACCAAAGCAGCTGATAGGCCAATCATCAGATCAGGGCAAAATATTATTTACACCCTTTCTGTTAGCAACAATGGCCCAAGTGATGCCCTCGGGGTCGTGGCGAACGATGCCCTTCCATCAGGGACTACTTTTGTAAGTGCCTCAAATGGTGGTGTCTTTGCCAATGGCAACGTCAGTTGGCTGGTTGGTACCATCAAATCTGGAGAGCAAATCAACCTTCAGGTAACTGTAACTTCGTCGGCTTCCTTGACTGACGGTACCGTTATCAGCAATGTGGGAACTGTAAACAGTCCATCTGATCCCGCCGGTATCAAAACATCAGCCCCGAGTTTGGTTACGATAGATAACAGTTCACCAATACTAGAAATTACCAAAATCCCCAATGAAACTTCTATCAATGCGGGAGAAGAAATTACATACACCATCACAGTCAGTAATACAGGAAATGCGCCAGCAACCAATGTAATGGTCACAGATGAATTGCCTACGGGAACTTCTTTTGTGACTACCGGAAATGGGGGAACGCATGATTCCGGAACCGTAATTTGGTCTTTGGGAACAATGGCTCCCGGTGAATCCATTATTTTGGTTTTGGTAGTAAAAGTAGGGCAAGATGTCTTGGCAGGAACCAAAATCATGAACATCGCCATTGCTGACAGCCCTGATGATGTGAATGATCCTGTCGAAAGTAGTCCTGATCCTGACCTTGAGGTTAATATAGTAACTCTGGCAAATTTATCTATCACCAAAACAGCGGGAGTGACTGAAGTATTGGCAGGAGGAGAGATAGTGTATACCATTTCTGTAGAAAACAGTGGGCCAAGTAATGCCGCTAATGTATCCATCACCGATGTACTTCCTGCTGAAACCACTTTCGTCAGTGCTGATAATGGGGGAGTTCATGCAAACGGTACTGTCTCCTGGACTATTTCTAAGATAGATGCAGGCCAAAAAGTTGATTTGATTTTGGTAGTAAATGCATTGGGAAATCTAACAGATGGTCAGGTCATCAGCAATATCGCTTCCGTCACTTCACCATCAGATCCTGCCGGTTCACAGGTTTCTGATCCAAGCTTGGTCTCGATCAATAATTCCCTGGAAGATACAGAGGTAACTGTTACAAAAGATGCTTCAGTAGCCTCTGCTTCACCGGGAGAAATAATTGAGTACTCGATTGTAATTACCAATAATGGTGATTTCGATGCAAAAAATATTGTGGTTACCGATACCCTTCCTGACGGGCTGATCCCGATGGAAGCATCCAATCTAGGGGTGATTGAAGATAATATTGTTACTTGGAATATCCCGATTATGGTACCGGATCAATCTATCACTTTGACCATCTCTGTCATGGTCACCTTGGAGGAAGGTTCGGTTGTCAATGAAGTTCTTGTGGAAGGCACCAACTTTGATGAGGTGGGAGCTGTTTCCCCTGCACTCACAGTGAATCAAGTAGACCTGAAACTGACCAAAGAGGTGTCGGCCAACATCGTGGCCAAGGGAAGCACTTTCAAATACAAACTTTCTGTTGAAAATCTAAGTGACACAAAGGCCACCTTGGTCGTACTCAGCGATACTTTGCCTGTTGGAGTCAAATATAAAAGTGCAACGGCCTCTATCGGAGAAGTGAGTTTTGATATCGCAGAAAATGCCGTGGTCCTTGAGATCGATGAAATCCTTCCGGGAGAAATCATCACTTTGGAAATAGAAGTCACCGCTGAGTCCATCGCCGATATCACCAATGTCGCCGATGTAGTTTCAAATGAAAAAGACTCAAACATCTTGGACAATACCGCAAGTGTATCCCACCGTCAGATGGAATTCTCTATTCCTAATGCTTTTTCGCCAAATGGTGACGGCATCAATGAAGACTGGGTAGTAAAAGGACTTTTAGATATCTATCCATACAACAGGCTTGTCATCGTCAACCGATGGGGGGTAGAAATATTCAAAACCAACAACTATAAAAATGATTGGAATGGGCAAGGAGTGGGAGAAGGCACTTACTTCTACCAGCTGACACTTATTGCACAGGATGGCAAAGAGGAAGTATTCACCGGTTATCTGACCGTAATCAAGTAGCATTATGAAAAAGTTATCCATTTTATTTTTCTTTATACTGATGGTTTCCCAGCATCTGTTTGGACAGCAGGTACCACAGTTTAGCCAATACATGTTCAACCCATTGTTCATCAACCCTGCCTACACAGGCTATAAAGAGCAGCTTTATATCCAAACTTACTATAGGAAACAATGGACAGGAGTCGAAGGTAGTCCTGAGACCTTTGCCATCGGTGCAGACGGATACTTGCCTGAGTCAAGAATCGGTGTGGGTATGGTCGGTGTATCAGATAAAATAGGTGCCCAGCGTACCAATGCTGTCTATGGCAACATTGCCTATCACCTGCACATTGCCCAATCAAGTTACCTGAGTTTTGGAATGGGAATTGGCTTTATCGGTTCCATGATTGATGGTTTGGCATTATCTACTAGCAATCCAAATGATCCCAGCATTCCTGCAGTAAAAAATCAGATTTCCTATCCTGATCTCAAATTGGGGATGTTTTATTACGATGACAGCAAGTTTTTTGGAATAGCGGTAGACAATTTGGTTTCACCCATGAATCAATCGGAAAACGCAGATATTTTCATGGAGCCAAGGACACATTTTTACCTTACAGGTGGCGGATTAGTAGAATTATCTCCTGATATTGCGCTCCGCCCGACATTCATGATGATTGACGATTTCAATGCGCCATCAAGAATCGACATGACTGCCTCCATGGTTTACAAGGATAAATTCTGGTTCGGGACCACCTATAGAACAGCTCTGGATTATGCCAACAGGGCAACTTCTGACAATTTGAAAAAAGGAACAGCCGTAGTTTTCTTATTTGAGTTTTTTGTTAAAAACGGACTCAGGGTAGGTTACGCATACGATCATAATATTTCAGGCTTTGATGTTAGGAATTTTTCCACCCACGATATTTCTATCGGGTATATGTTTGCCCCGAGTCTCGTCAGGGTGGTTTCTCCAAGACACTTTTAAATACCAATACAATGAATAAACGATACATACACCTCCTATTTTTAGTCCCGATCGTGGTTGGGACCTCCTGCTCTTCATACAACAGTAGTATCAAAAGGGCTAACCAACAGCTTGAATTATTTAATTTCAAGGATGCTGCCTACGAATTTGGGGAAGCTTGGGAGAAAAAAGAAGACAATGAAACTGCCAGAGGCTTAGCTTATTCCAATTACAAAATGAGGGATTTTGGCAAAGCGGCTGCATGGTACAGGTTTTTGGAAGATAAGGACGAACTTACCACCCAAGATTCCTACCAATATGCTGAATCATTGATCGCCAATTCAAAATTTGATGAGTCTGCCAAAGTCTTGGATAAAATGATTCTCAAAGACGGGGAAGTCAGCAAGCAACCAAAATGGATGATGCTGCGGAAATCCGCAGGTGAGGCCAAAGAAATTTTGAACACCCCCACCAAATACCAGATCAAACCGCTGAAATCGTTAAATACAACTTATTCAGAATTTGGTCTAACTATTGACGAAGGAGTGATTTTCTTCAGTTCAGACAGGATCTCCGACAAAAAAGGAGCAGGTGGATTGACTGATAACCAAAGGTATGGCTGGACCGGAAATGGCTTCCTTACAGTATATGAAGCCAACTTGAATAAAACCAATGATGACCTAGAGAATATTGTTTCTTCCAAAGTATTTCAAAATGAAAACCATATCGGCCCGATCCATAAGTCAGGCAACATGATGTTTTATACCGTGACGGAAGCTGGTAATGAAACAAATAAAAGGGAAGGGAGAAAATTTGGATTGACAGTGTATCCTGAACTGCTATACAAAGAAAAGAAGTCAGACGGAACATTCGGTGAAGCCAAGTCATTGAGCATCAATTCTTCTTTGAAATATACTGTCGCAGATCCTTTTTGGGATGAAATCAACAAGAGGCTGTATTTTTCATCCGATATGCCCGGTGGATTTGGAGGAAGTGATATTTACTATCAGGATTATTTCGGAAATGACAAATGGTCCAATCCGGTCAACCTAGGAAAAGATATCAATACATTTGGAAATGATAGATCTCCTTTTATCTATGAGGATGTGTTTTACTTTTCTTCTGAAGGTTTGGGAGGATTGGGAGGATTGGATATTTACAAGTCAAGTATGGTCGGCACCTCGTTCGCTACTCCGGAAAACCTTGGTGTACCCTTCAATTCCAATAAAGATGATTTTTTCTTTTTCAAAGACAAATCCAACAATGGACAGGTTTTCCTAACCTCCGACAGGAATGGAAGTGTAGGTTTGGATGACATTTATTTTGTAGAACAATTGGCAGAGGAGTTCTTCACCGTTACCGGGGTTGTCAAAGACAAAGAAACAGGTGCCCCAATCCAAAATACGGTTGTTACCCTTACCGATACTGTTTCTGGGGTAAATACATCAGTCGTGAGTGATGATGAAGGAAGGTTCACTTTCTTCTTGCCACTCAACAATACCTACACCATCGAAACCGTCACATCAGGATATTTCAATCAGGTAAAAGAAGGATTTTCGACCAAGCCTAACCAAAACAACAAATTGGATCTGAATGTATTTTCAGAAAAAGTATCATTCGACAAAGGCATCAGGATTTTCGATATCTATTATGATTACAACAGTGCTGCCATCAGGTCTGACGCTTCAGTCGAGTTGAGAAAAATAATTGAAGTGATGCGGGATAATCCACAGTTCAGGCTGCAGATGTATTCCCACACAGATTCCAGGGGCAAGGCAGAATACAATGTGAAGCTATCTGAAACAAGAGGTCTTTCTGTATTGAATTACCTGAATACAGAAGGGATTGTTTCCCGTAGGGTGAGGTCTGAGGGAATGGGCGAGTCAAGGTTGGTAAATGACTGTGTGGATGTGGTAGAATGTACGGAAGAAGAGCATCAAAGGAACAGAAGGACAGAATTTGTCATCATGAACCTGGCCTCTTTTGAGAAAAACCTTCCTTATGAATCTTTCAAATTTGAAGATCCGGACCAAAAAGAAAGGATTGAAACCCTTGCTGTTCCTGAACTTCAGGCAGTACCGGTAAGCGTAGAAGTGGTGGTTTCGGAAGTTGAAGAAGAGGAAATTGACGAATCAATAAACGGTGCATTTACCGTCGCTCCATCTGGCGAATATAACCATTACATCATCATCGAAAGCTGGCAGACTGAGTATATGGCAAGTTTGAGGGCTAAGGAACTTTCGGGAACCTATAAAGTAAACGTGATTCCACCTGCTGATGGTACCACCAACTTTAGGCTATCTGTGGCAGTATATCCAAGCATGGAAGAAGCGGCAAGGAATGTGAACAGGTTCAGAAGAGAATTCAATGACGAAACGATCTGGATATTGGCTTATTGATTTGGTAATAATTCCATCTTAAGCAGACTAAAAAAACACAAATTCCCGTAGTTCCCGAATCTAAAAATTGGATTTGGGAACTGCGGGAATTTTTTATCAGGGTAAAAATTCAGGTGAATGCGATCAGAGTCCGAACCCCAGCAATATGATAACGCTGTCGAGCCTAAGATGAAAGGGGGTATGAATCGATCCCTGGTGATTACCTAAAAACCACACAGATTATGTCTTTTTAGGGTACATAAAGTTAGGTGACTCCTGCCCTCTCCCTGCCATAGCTGAACTAGATGGAGGTTTATTGCTCACGGCTGTGGACTCGATTAGCGGTTGTTGATTTTTTTTTCTTTAATCCCCAGATGTTCACAAGTTTAGTGCTCTAAAATGAGGGATTTCATGTCAAATCCTGAACAATCTTATATTTTTCGTTTTAAAATTTGTTTTTTTAAATTAAAAACATTATATTATTTTGAGTTTTTCAATAATTTCAATATAATCTAAACCCAAAATTTTATGAGACAGATTTTGTTAACACTGATTGTACTAGTTATTGTCGGGGTGCATGCCAATGCGCAGTCAACGGCTACAGCCGCACCTGACCCAGGAATTTCGGTTTACATGTACCGTAAGGTGCCTGATGACAAACGTGACGAATTTATCAAAAGAGAGACTACGTATTGGGCTGAAATGTTGCGCAAGGAAATTCCGAAAGGTAATATCACATTCTGGGCGCTTCTTGAAAAAGTGGGTGGTTATGATATGGAAAATTCTTCGAATTTTCTTTTTATAAATACCTACAAGAACATAGACGCGATGAACGAAATCTGGGGAAATATCACAACAGCATTTCCGAATGTAACTATGATTAAGATGGAGACCAACTCTATTAGTACAACCACAAGCGTGTTATTTCTACGAGATGCCGGTTGGCAGGAAGCGACGGGTGTAGTAGCTGATGATGAATTCAAATTTATTAATATGATCTATCACAATTCGGCGGATCCTAATGCGCTCGTTGATCTGGAAAATAAACATTGGGCACCGTTCATTAAAACAGTCATGGACAAGAATCAAGTCGGTCAAAGAGGATGGGGAAATGCTGTTGTGCTTTCACCTCATTCCAGTGAAATGAATTTTAATTCAGTCTCCTATGATCTTTATCCAACATTGAAAGAAGCACTGACCCCTACTTGGGATTCCAAAATAGTTGTTCCCGAAGGTCTGACTGAAATAGGTGAAATGGAAACCGCTCCAAGAAGTCAGGTAATATATCGGATTGTCAAAGTGGTTAATTAATTTTATTTGTCCCGATAGGATGACTGTATTTCCACTGAAGTAGTTTTTGTTATTAAGGAAGCCCTCTTGTAAAGGGCTTTCTTTTTTCTGTCAAGTTGATTGTTAGATTTTCACACGAAATTCAAGTCGTCCACCAAAGTCAAGTTCTATGATTTTTTGAAGGGTAGAAATTCGGGCTTCTTTTATGTTGTTCTCAATTTTTGAAATGTAGGATTTGGTTGTCCCAACTTTTTCAGCAAGTTGTTCCTGTGTTATAATAACTGGGGAATTCTGGTGGAAGGGATCAAGAGGATTTGAAGGTTAATCACAGATTTTGATAAAATAAAAAAAGCCAGGCTCTCACCTGACTTTCAATTCTCCTTTTTACCAATTTCAATTAAAACCTCACCAAACAAATTCTGAAGTTCAAAAGAAGCCACAGTCGACCGTGGACTGTGGTCTGTCAAACTCCTCCTCAATCATCCACCAAAGTGAATACCATCTGACGGAATTTCCAACCTGTCTCTTCGCCGATTTGTTGGGTTTGTTTCATGAGGATGCCGATGATTTTTTCTTCCGGATCGGCAAAGTATTGGGTGTTGAAATAACCGCCCCAATCGAATGTGCCTTCGCTTCCGATTCCTCCTTGAGCGATTCCTTTTTCATTGACCACACCAAAAGCCAATCCATAATGCTTTCCGTCACCCCAAAGGTTCCCGGTCTGATTTTGCATGATGGTTTTGATGGTAGTTCTGCTGAGGATTCTGACACCATTGAGTTCACCGCCATTGAGGTACATCTGAAGGAAAGTGGCGTAATCTTTAGCAGTGCTCGATAGTCCTGCCCCTCCCGAGAAGAATCTTTTTGCTCCGGTAATGGGATAATTGGGATCATAGAAAGTGGTTGGAAAACCTTCCCATTTGCCGTTGGTTTTGCGGTGGATGGTCACCAATCTTGAAGCTTTGGCATCAGGCAGGTAAAACCAAGTGTCCTGCATGCCCAAAGGCTCAAACAACCGCTCTCTCAAAAACCTGTCAAATGGCATTCCTGACACGATTTCTATCAGATATCCCAATACATCCAATCCCTCAGAGTAAGTATATTTTTCTCCCGGATTATGGTGGAGGGGCAGTTTGGCCAATTTTTTCACATTGTCCCCGATGCTGATATTCTCTGTAGTGTAGAGGTCGATGATTCCGGCTTTGTGGTAGATCCTTTTCATCCGCTCATCTCCATCGATCACACCATATCCCAAACCGGAAGTATGGGTAAGCAAGTGGCGGATGGTGATTTCCTTATTGGCAGCCACAGCGGTATAAGAGGTATCGCCATACCGGAAATTTTGCAAAACCTGTGGGTTTTTGAATTCCGGGATGAACTTCGAAATGGGATCGTCCAACCTGAATTTCCCTTCTTCCCAAAGCATCATCACAGCGGTGGAAGTAATGGCTTTTGTCTGGGAAGCGATTCTGAAGATGGCATCTTTTTGCATGGCTTTGCCGGATTCCACATCTGCAAATCCTTTCGCAGAATGGTAGACGATTTTGCCGTTTCTGACAATCATCGCCACCAATCCCGGCAGTTCTTCGTTTTTGACGGATTCTTCCAGCATTGCATCCAGTTTCTTCAACCTTTCGGGTGAGATCCCCACACTTTGGGGAGAAGCTTCTGAAAGTGGTGGGGATTTTTTGATGGAGGGAGTTTGGGCCAATAGGCTTGAACTGATCAAAAAGCAGAGCAAGAATTGGAAGATTGATCTTGGGTTGATGTTCATAGGAATGAGATTGGAAATGAAATTTTAAGATAATCAAAAAGTGGATTTTATTCTGTCAATGATATTTATACGGTCATTTATTTTGGTTTTTTGTTCCAATTTGCCTGTTTATAATTGGAGATTTACCGGAAATCAAAAAAAAAGTAAATAATGTTTTTTATAAAATCTTCCATTTATACAATCGGTAAAATCCAAAGGGTGTGTTTTGTTATTTTTAGATTCAAGAAATCCAAAGCAGGCCTATGTATTTGATCCAATTTATTTTCTTCTTAACCTCCATTTTTGATGGAGTCGAAACCGTAGAACATTCCCAAGACGATATCCACATCCGTATCAACCAACTCGGTTACCTGCCTTCCGATACCAAAGTTGCGGTAGTTTTCAGCAAGGATATTGTCAAAGAAAACTTCCAACTTATCGACAAAGCTACAGGAAAGACAGTTTTGGAAATCAAACTTGAAAGGCTTAAAACAAATGAATGGGGAGGCTTTCTGTATTGGGAAGCGGATTTTTCCCAAGTCACTGAAAAAGGTGATTTTTTTCTCCAAGGGAAAAAAAGTAGAACCCAATCATCTGTTTTTCCGATCGGAGAGGGGACTTACACCGGACAGCAGGAATCCCTATTGGAATTTATGCGGCAGCAGCGATGTGGTTACAATCCCACTTTGGACATGGTCTGCCATGCAAAAGACGGACGGACATTTTTTGGCCCGATGGCAGATAGCACCTATTTGGACCTGAGTGGCGGTTGGCACGATGCCGGAGACCAACTCAAATACCTCATCACTTCCAGCTATGCGACAGCGCACATGCTGATGGCTTATGAATTGTATCCCGACAGGTTTGAGGACAAGGTCAATGCCTTGGGACAGGC
>NZ_CDSBKL010000098.1:0-11933 GCF_977115555.1 Aquiflexum sp. | reverse complement strand
TCCATGAGTGAATTTTTTGCCTGAAGGTCATTGATGGTATCAGGAAATTGCACTGACTTTTCGTTGACGTTTTCTATGGGATGCCCAATGCCGGAGATTTTGATTTTTCTTGAATCTTCGGGGTGAATGGTGAATTCCCATTTGGTCCATGAAAAATCCAAACCATCAGATTTGATTTTCCGCATTTCGAGTGTGAATTTCCTTTCTCCTTCCTTCAGAGAATTTTCCAATAGAAATTGAAAATTTGAAAAGTCCTTGTAATAAACCAATTCCGAAAATGAAGATCCATCCAAGGCTTTGTTCAAAAACAGGGTTTCTTTTTGAAGATGTTCATTGCTATCCAATATATTAGCACCACTATCCAAATGGATGAAGAAAAAGTAATCGGAATGCAAAAAAAATTCTTTCATGAGATAGGTAAGCTTATAGGTCGAGTAGAATATTAGCAACGCAAGATATATATACAAGTTACATATAAACTAATATAAAAAGCAAAAAAAATTGTTTTTAATGATAAATCTTCTCTTTTATGGAATCTAAATATCTTTTGAACCGACATGAATTTGGCGCTGAGGCTAACCTTGGCAATGTCATGTCTTTGGCAGATGCGATGGAACTTCTGAACCAATGGGTACTCAATGAGAAATTGCTTTTTCACATGAAGCAGGTAGGGCACTTGATGAAAGCCTACGCCGGAGCGCAGGGATATGATGAATCCACACAACACATGTGGCATTTGGCGGGATTGCTTCATGATGCCGATTGGGACCAATGGCCTGATCAGCATTGTCGCAAAATCATAGAAGAGCTGGAATCAAGGAATATAGATCCTCGGGTTATCCGAGCCATCGCCTGCCATGGACCGAGGTATTTTGGAGTAGAGCCTGTGACCGAGATGGAAAAGATGCTCTATGCTTTTGATGAACTGTCGGGATTTGTCCACGCCTACTCCCTGATGCGGCCACAGGGCTATGAGGGAATGGAAGTCAGCGGTGTCAAAAAAAGGCTGAAAGACAAAACCTTCGCTGCCCAGGTGAGCAGGGAAGATATTGCCGATGCTTCAGAAAGGGCAGAGATACCCGTGGAGGATTTGATCAAATTTGTGATTGGGAATCAATTGAGGCTATGAATTAATGCTAATCGGGTTTAGTTTTGGTCAAGGAAAAATGTTATTGACTCACCGGTTTTCTGTGTATTTTCATCTTCCTTTTTAGGTGTAAAAAATTCTGATTCGCTTTTTGTAAATAGCCCCATACTTGTTGCAACAAAAACCTTATCTCCGAATAACCTGATTTCATTGACATTGGAAAACTCTATTCCTCGGTTATCCAATTGCTTGACTTTAAGTGGCCCTTCTTTGTAATTTTCGATATTTTCAAGCTCTAAAATTGATTCAGCTGACGGAAGAAACATCGCTAATCTGTTACCAATAGCTCTAAATTCGAATGCAAGTGGAATATTTGCTATTGTTCTTATGTCATTTAATTTACCTTTTTCAGATAAATAAATTCTGTTCTCCGTCCAAACTATCAGTTTCCCATTTTCCAGATAAGTATGTCCACCATAGTAAAAGATTTCTTCAAGGTCACTTTCGACTTTTGTTGCTAGTCCCTTTTTATCGATAAAATATGTGCCTCGTACGGAAACAGTCGACCCGGAATACAGCGCAACCAACCAACCATCTTCAAACCTTTTCAGTTTTCCAACATAAGAGATATCCGGAGATTCTGACTGGCCCACTGATGAAAAATTTACTTTAATAATTCCTGTGGTATCTTGAGGTCCACCAAAAAAGTTGACATGTCTATCAAGATCAAAAATATACAGTTCTTGTTTGGTGCCTACATAAACCGGGGTTAAGAGAAAGTTTTCATTTAAATCAAACAAATCTTTTGCTTTACTATCCAAAAATACATTTTGGATATTTTGGCCAAAAAACTTTTGTAAATAAATAAAGCCGGTTGAATAATCATCTTTAACTGAGTAGACATTAAATGAGTTTAGGTAATTTCCCGCTCCCACTATATAATCTTTGCTGAAACTTTGATTAAGTTCATTATTGTTAACTGCCGAACAGCACAATTGGATAACATTATAGGCACTATCCAAGTAACCGGGATTGCTTCTATGTGAATAAAATAATTTTCCATCAAGGGGTTCAATTTTTTTTACATTGGCAGAATTGTAATTGAAGGATCCGTCGTTAACCCTTTCAAAAATTTCTACTTTAGACAGGGGGATATGATCCTCTTTTTCATGACAAGAAAATAATACAAGAATTGCTAGAAAGCTTTTTGCAAAATAAAATAACCTCTTCATAATTATAAACTAATTCTTCAAAAGTAGATAATATTTTCTTCTTAAAAAGAGAAAGGCAGTTTATTTTCTGATGGAATTTAAAAAATTAATATTGGGAAAATAAAAAAAGGACTATTCGTCCTTTTCTTCGTATTCTCTCAGTTCTGCCTGAACCTCACGGAGGGGTTTTAGATTTTCGGGAATCGTTGGATTCAATTCCTCTTCTTTTTCATAAGGGAAAACTTCTATGATCGGACTTTCGGTCACTTCCGTCACACGGAATGAAACGAGCATGTTGTTCAGGCTTTCAAAGATCCTTTCGTAGGCTTCTTTCACATCATGGGCGGTGACAATCATGAACTGCGTCACTTTCTTTTCCTTGCCACTGTCTCCATCAGCCACGATATAAGTGATTTTGCACTTGTGCCAAATGTCGATATCCTCATAGAAAAACACATCCACAAGATTGCTTTTGCTGATATTGGTGACCTGAAAATCCCCACGGATGACAGATCCCAGCATGTCATAAATCCTCGCCTCGGCTTCGGTAAATGACACAGCATCTACCAGATATTGCTCAGAAACATTCTTGAGCAGACCTTGCTCAGTTTCTTTGGCATATTTTACTTTACACAAAAACCAAGTTCTCATATTTCAAATTTCTAATTCAGGGAGCGAAGGTAAGTGATATTGGCAAAAGCCACAATGAAAAATGTCGATTTAGAATTCTATTAAAATTCTGCTATATTTTGACAGAACAAATGACCTATGTGGGATAAAATCACCTATAGTTTTCCGATACAGTTATTGATATTGCATTTGAAAAAGAACCTTTTTCTGGTGGCACTGTGGGTTCTCTTGGCGATGATCATCCTGCAGCAGTTCGGTACGGTGCTTGGTATTCCATTCCTTTTTCTAGATCCTGAGTATCTGAATCAGGTTTCCTGGCAGGGTTTTTTTTTAGTAGGAGTGACGTTAGCCATTTTCACCATGTCATTTCATATGACAACATATATCCTTGACGGATCCAAGTTTAAATTCTTGGCGGTTGTTCCCCGGCCCTTTATCCATTATTGCATCAATAATTCCATCATACCCCTTATTTTTTATATTCTCTACTTAGTCGCATTCATTACTTTTCAATTTGACAACGAGCATGAGAATAACCTGATTATTTTGGTTTATTATTTGGGATTTGTGGCAGGGACCATGACCACCTACACCTTGATTTTCCTTTATTTTGGATTTACCAATAAAAATTTCTTCAAACTTTTTGCTGACCGGGTAGAAAAAAGGCTCAGGAAAACCAAAATCCCAAGAGCCAATATGCTCAGGAGGATCAAGGAAAGCCAAAAAACAAAAGACAAGGTAGTGGATTACCTGAGTACCAATCTGAGGTTTAAGGAGGTCCGTCAGGACCTGTCCAGGTTTGAAACGCATCAGCTGCTCAGTGTATTTGACCAAAACCACCTCAACATGGTCCTGATTCAAATTGGATTGATCAGTTTGATCATGGTGTTGGGATTGTTTAGAGAAAATCCTTTCCTGCAAATCCCGGCTGCAGCCAGTAGTATTCTTCTGTTTTCCATACTGACGATGGTGATAGGTGCATTGTCATTTTGGCTGAGAGACTGGTCTACGCCAATCGTCATAGCGGTCATTATTTTATTCAATGTCCTTTCCAGTAGTGAGCTTCTCAACAGGCCCCATGCAGCGTTTGGTATGGATTATGATTCAGTTCCTGCGAAATATGACCTTGATGAACTCAATAAGATTTTGCATGAGGACAGTGTAAATAAGGACAAGCAATATGCCCTGAAGATCCTGGAAAACTGGAGGTCCAAATTCCCCTCGGATTCAAAGCCAAAAATGGTTTTTGTAGCAACAAGCGGGGGAGGGCAAAGGGCAGCTTTATGGACAGTGCGGGTTTTGCAGGAAGCAGAGAAAGTAAGTTCAGAACAATTGTTCAAACACACCCAAATGATCTCCGGGGCATCAGGAGGGGCGGTTGGGGCTGCTTTTTTCAGAGAGTTATACCTCCGGAAAGCCGAAGAAAAGCTCGACTTGTTTGATCCCAAATACCTTGATCAGATATCTGCGGACAACCTCAATCCGATTATTTTCACCCTTTTGGTCAATGACCTTCTGATCAGAAACCAATCTTTCCACTATAACAACCGCAAATACCTCAAAGACCGAGGCTATGCCTTTGAAAACCAGTTTAACATCAATACCAAAGGAATCATGGACAAGCCCTTAGAGGCATATAGGATTCCCGAATTTGAAAGCAAGATCCCCATGCTTCCTGTCACTCCTTTGATTACCAATGACGGGAGGAAACTTTTCATAGCCCCAGCGCCAATGTCCTATATGGGGATCTCTTTGGATAGGTCGGAGGGACTTGACGAAAAAAGTCAGGGTATTGATTTTCAGCGGTTTTTTGCCCACCATGGTGCTGACCAACTCAGGTTTATCAGCGCATTGAGGATGGGTGCTACTTTCCCTTTTATTACACCCAATGTGCAGCTACCCTCAATTCCTGCTATGGAAACCATGGATTCGGGATTGTCGGATAACTTTGGCCTACAGGATGCGCTACGGTTTATGTATGTTTTTCAGGATTGGATCGATGAAAATACCTCAGGGGTGGTTCTGATAACGATCAGGGATTCTGAAAAATTTTCCGAAATACAACAGAAACAACCTCCTACCTTATTTGAAAAACTCTTTACTCCGATCAAGAATATCTATATCAATTGGGACAATGTGCAGACCCTCAACAATGAAGTGATATACAACAGGATGAAGGAATCCATGCCTTTCCATCTGGAAAGAATTGAGTTTGAATATTCCACTTTGGAATTCCTGAAAGAAAGGGGATTGGCAGATCAGGAAGGCGTATTCAATCCCAATCAGCAGGAAATTCTCAGGGCTTCTCTGAATTGGCGGCTTACAGCCCGTGAAAAAAAATCCGTCATAGACAATATTCACAGTTTCAAAAACCAAATGGCCTTGGAGAAACTCAGGAATATTCATTTTATTGAATGAAAATAGATCATTCAATTTCTACCTCTTTCTCAAAGGCAAGCAAAGATTCTGAATCCCCTACGACATAGACGAGATCTCCGAGTTTGAGCTTCATGTTGCCGCCAATGTCTGACATCGTTTTTTCATTGCGCTTTATGGCTACAATGTTTACACCAAACAATTCCCTGATTTTGGCATCTTTGAGGGGTTTGTTGATAAATGCGCCGGAGTCTTTTTCAACTTTGAATCCAACAAGGTTGATTTCAGGGAGTTCGATCTTCAACCTTCCTTTCTCTTCGTCTGATGGCTTTCTGAACAATTCATAATTATAAGACCGGACTTCTTGAGTAAAATGTTCGATATCATGTCTCGCCACAAGGTATTTCCCAAGGACTCTTGTAAATATTTCAATAGAAGTTTCAAATTCCTCGGGAATCACCTCATCTGCACCGAGTTTGTGGTGCTCTTCCATTTCATTCACATACCTGGTTCTTACGATGATGTATGGATTGGTAGTCATGTACCTGATATTTGAAATGATCCTTTTGGTAGCTGCGGCATTGGAGATGGCAATTACCGCTACCCTTGCTTTGTGGATATGGACATGTTCCAAAACAGATTCGTTGGAAGCGTCACCAAAAATGATGGGTTCTCCATTGGCGACTTCCTTTCTCACGGTCACAGGGTTCATTTCGATGATCACATAAGGAATTTTGGCTGACCTTGCAGCTTTTGCGAGGTTATGGCCATTGAGTCCAAAACCGATGATGACGAGATGGTCCTTCAGATTGGACTCTATGGTTATATTTTGCGGTACATCTTCATTGCCAAATTTTTCATTGAGTTTGCTTGGCAAAGATTGATTGAGGATACTTAGGGATAGCGATTCTCTTTTGTTCAAAAAAAATGGTGTGATGGCCATTGTCAATATGGAAATGGCAAGGAAGAACTGATAGGTAGTTGGGTCCATCAGTTCATACTTCATCCCTTCTTTGGCTAGCAACAAGGAAAATTCACCGATCTGAAAGATCGAAAAACCGACGATGAATGCTTCTTTGAAGCCTTGTCCGATCGTCCTGACAGCAAATGCAACTATGACGAATTTGACCAAAAAGGTCAAAGCAGTCAACCCTAAAATGAGCAGGATATTTGAAAACAAGAACCCGATATCAAATAGCATTCCCACTGACACAAAGAAAAAACTCAAAAATACTTCCCTAAAGGGCAAGATCTTGCCGGTAGCATGGTGGCTATAATCTGATTCACTGATGATCAAACCTGCCAAGAACGCTCCCAAACCCAATGAAAGTCCTAACAATGAGGTCAGGTAAGCGACCGCAAAGCAAATCACGATGATGCTGAGCAAGAAAAGTTCTTCATTCCTTGTTTTGGCAATACGGAATAGCAAGGAGGGAATCAGGTATTTAGCGCTTAAGAAAGTCAGGATAATCACAGCGAGACCTTTTCCAGCCAAGAGAAGCAGCGAGAGGGCAATATTGTCTGTTTCCCCGGCAAGCATGGGAATGAAAAGCATCAGAGGAACAATGATCACATCCTGGAAAATAAGGATTGCCAAAGTGGTTCGTCCTGAGATGGTGTTGACCTGACCGCCTTCTTGGAGTAATTTGAGCACGATGGCAGTGGAACTCAGAGAAAATAGAAATCCAAGAAATACTGCCACATTCCAATCAAATCCTAAAAAATGGGCGATAAATGTTGTTGCCAAAATCGTAAGAAATACCTGAAGTGATCCGCCGATAAATACTGCTTTTTTGATAGACATGAGGCTTTTCAGAGAAAATTCCATACCGATCACAAACAGAAGTAAAATCACCCCGATTTCAGAAAGTGCTTCAACAGTAGTAGAGGCCGTGACAAGGGAAAGTCCATACGGGCCTGCCAAAGCTCCTGTAAATAAAAACCCGATAATGGTGGGGATTTTGAACCGCATAAAGAGCAAAATCACCAAAGTGGCCAAGCCAAAAATCCATACAATATCTGAAAGCATGGGAAGTTCAACTTCTGCAAAAATAAAGTTCAGCATGTTTTGGAAGCGTTTAAGGATTTTTCAGTTTCCTAAAAATACGACTTTAAAACTCAGAAAATTAAGGAAAGTAATTTTTAAGGCCTCATCAAAATGATAGAAAGCGGGTGGGAGGTTTAGACGGAAACCCTTTTAAAATTTTGATTTTGAGTATTGCGGATCAATACGAAAGCCCTAATTTTTTGTAAATGAAGTGCATAAGCCAAGCGGGACCGATCATCAAAAACTGAACATCTTTTAAAAAGGAGGGCTTTTTCCCCTCTATCTTATGGCCATAAAATTGGAATATCCAGGCCAAAATAAAAATGCCAATGCTGATTGCCCAAAGTGGTACAGGAGAAACAAGGTTGATTAAATTAGCAATGGCAAGGCACAAAGCAGAAAAGAAAAACATACCCAAAGCCAATGGTGGTGACAAAGAAACATAATAAAATAGTACCAAAATAAGTGCAACCGTGGCCCAATTGGCAAAATCTCCCAAAAACGGCAAAACAGATTCAATAGATCCTGAAGGAATGCTGTAAACCAAACCTACTATACTGAAAAAAATAGCAGGAACACAGATCCAATGGATGGTTTTGTTGGTTTCATTTTGGTGGCTTTGGCCATATTCCGATAGGAGTTCATCGATTTTTCTCATGATATTTGGGAAGGGGATAAATAGGTATTTTTTGGATTCTGTGCTTTAAATTAATAAATAGCCCTTAAATATCTTCTTTGATTTAAAAATAATGTTGAGTTATTGGGAAAAGAAACACTTTGTCGACTATGATTTGATCGTCATCGGTGGAGGAATTGTCGGGTTATCGACATCCATTCAATACAAAACCAAATTTCCGCTTTCAAAAGTATTGGTCCTTGAAAGGGGGATTTTCCCTAGTGGGGCGAGTTCCAGGAATGCCGGTTTTGCCTGTTTTGGGAGTTTGACTGAAATCCTGGACGACCTGAATACCTTGTCTGAGTCCGAAGTTCTTCAATTGGTTGAAAAGAGATATCGCGGACTTTTGGCAATCAGGGAATTTTTTGGCGATGACCGTCTCGGATATTTGCCTACTTGCGGCCTGGAGCTGCTGACCGAAAATGAAATTGGCGCCTTAAAATTTCTTGATAAAATCAATCATTTACTTGCTCCGGTTTTTCCGGAAGGGGTTTTTGAACAGATAGAGGATATCAGCGCATTTGGATTTTCGGATAAAGTCAAGGCTGTAATTAAGAATAAATTTGAAGGAGAATTGGACTCGGGAAAATTTCTGATGTCGCTATGGGAGAAAAGTCAGGAACTGAATATTAAAATTCTGACAGGTTCACAGGTTTCAAAAATTGAGATTGAAGAAAAAAAAGTACATGTTAGAAATCCAACTGGTAAGGACGAAATAGCCTTCTTTGCAAATAAAATAGCAGTTTGTACAAATGCTTTCACCAACCTACTAATACCGGGATTGGACATTCAGCCCGGCAGGGGTCTTGTAATGGTCACCAAACCTATTTCCAAAGAGATTCCCTTTTCCGGAACATTCCACTATGACAAAGGGTATGTTTATTTCAGAAAAGTGGAGGATAGAATTCTTCTTGGAGGTGGAAGGAACATGGACTTCGAGGGCGAAAAAACACTTTCCATGGAAGTGAATCCCAAAATCAGAGAATATCTGCTCCATATCCTGAACAATATTATCCTTCCTGATTGCGACATTGAAATTGATTTGGAGTGGACAGGGATAATGGCATTTGGAAAAAATAAAAAACCCATTGTAGAAATGGTGGAGAATAATATTGGTCTCGCAGTAAGATTGGGTGGTATGGGTGTTGCGATCGGTTGGCAGACAGCTGAAGAGTTGGTAAACATGCTTTCCGAGGTGTAATTTTCCAAAAAATTCTTAATTTCAGTTTTTTAAAATTTTACAAAAACATTAATGACAACAAAACACAAAGAGCCATCCATCTTAGAAGCCCTGTTGCCCATCACTTTCTTGATTGTTTTGTTGGTAATCAATATCTGGATTTTTGGGACTGATGCCCTTTCGGGGTCAAATCAGATGGTACTCATTTTTTCAGCCGCAGTGGCCGCGTTGATGGCAGTTTACCGTCTGAAATACAAATGGGAAACCTTACAGGACGGGATTGTCAAAAGCATCTCTTCAGCCATGTCAAGTATCTTGATATTGTTGTTGATTGGGGCTTTGGCGGGAACATGGATGCTGAGCGGAATCGTACCTGCAATGATATATTATGGTCTTCAGGTACTTAATCCAACCATATTCCTTATCGCAGCCTGTATTGTGTGTGCCGTTGTTTCGATAGCAACGGGAAGTAGCTGGACTACGGTTGCCACGGTTGGTGTCGCTTTGTTGGGGATTGGTAAAGCCCTTGGTTTTGAGGAAGGACTAATCGGTGGGGCCATCATTTCGGGTGCCTATTTTGGGGACAAGATGTCGCCGCTTTCAGATACCACCAACCTTGCTCCGGCTATGGCGGGTACGGATTTGTTTACCCACATCCGACACATGACCAAAACGACTGTTCCCTCCATGACCTTGACCCTTATTATTTTCGGGGTAATTGGGTTCTTTTCGGGTGCTGAGGGTTCGGTGGATCAGGTAAAGGATATTTCTGCTGTTATTTCAGAGCAATTTAATATAAGCGGTTGGCTTTTTATCGTTCCGATAGTAGTCATCGGGTTAATCGTGAAAAAAGTTTCTGCAGTTCCGGCATTGTTGATAGGGGCAGTCCTTGGAGGATTGTTTGCCATTATTTTCCAGCCTGAGATAATTCAATTGATCGCAGGTGGTTCTGATTTTGGATATGCTTACCAATCATTCAAAGCCGTAATGATGTCTTTGTATGGAAGCATAAGTATCACCACATCCAATGAAATAGTCAATGAGTTATTAATAACCCGCGGGATGTCAGGTATGCTCAATACCATTTGGCTGATCGTCTGTGCCATGGCATTTGGGGGAATAATGGAGGAAAGCGGCATGCTTAAAGTTCTTGCAGAAGCAGTCATCAGGAAAGTACATTCAGTCGGTTCACTGATTGCTTCTACAGCTGCGACCTGCGTATTTTTCAATGTCACCACCTCTGACCAATACCTTGCGATCTTGGTTCCCGGTAGGATGTATGCCAATGTGTACAGGAAGCGCGGCCTAAAACCTGAAAACCTTAGTAGAACTTTAGAAGACAGTGCTACTGTTACATCTGTATTGATACCTTGGAATACATGCGGGGCCACCCAAGCTTCAGTGCTGGGGGTTGCAACTTTGGCTTATGCGCCGTATTGTTTTTTCAATATCATCAGTCCGATCATGACTGTCCTATTCGGATACTTAAAGTTGGGCATAAATTATTATAGTGAAGAAGAAATGAAGGAGATCAGAAAGGAATTGGCTGTATGATACCAATGAAAATCTCAAAAATTGAAATCAACGATTTGCCTCTAGGACAGTTTGAGGGTGACATTGTTTTGGTGGACAAAAAGGATCAAATCAAGGAAGTGATAGATGAAATCAGTCGCCATGAATTGGTTGGGTTCGATACTGAGACAAGGCCTTCTTTTACCAAAGGAACCCAACATCAGGTGGCATTGCTTCAGTTGGCTACTGAAGATGTAGCATTTTTGATCAGGTTAAATCAAATAGGAATGCCTGGAATCCTGAAAGAATTGTTGGAAACAAAACATATTGTCAAAGTGGGAGCAGCTGTCCATGATGACCTAAAAGCCCTGAAAAAACTACAAGAGCGCTTTTTGCCCGAAAATTTCTTTGACCTCAATGAAGAACTCAAAAAAGTCGGGTTTCAAAATGTAGGAGTGAGAAATCTGGCAGCAATGGTTTTGAATGTCAGGATATCCAAATCAGAGCAGGTTTCAAATTGGGAAGCGCAAACGCTTACTGAAAAACAATTGCTATATGCCGCAACAGATGCTTGGGTTTGCCGTGAGATTTACAAAAAATTGCACTTTCAGGGATATTTGGAATCTTTTTTCAACCCTCAGCAATAATCACCCCTTCCAATTCCATTGCTTTGGATGATACTGTTTCCCAAAGCCCATCCGGGACTTTTAAATTGATTTCACATAAATTATCGAATTTCTGACCGGCTATTTCTAGCCCGTGGTCTTTGACCAGTTTCATCACCTGATTCATTTCCGGATACCCGAAGTGAAGAACCAATTCATGTATATCTTCGGATTCAATGATTAGGTTATTGGCAATTGCCTCTGCTGCAGCAGTACGGTACGCATTGATCAATCCCCCAACTCCTAGTTTGGTCCCTCCAAAATACCGCACCACCACAATCAGCGTGTTGGTTAATGAATTTGATCTGATCTGACCAAGGATGGGGTCACCGGCAGAATGATTTGGTTCCCCATCATCATTGGCACGAAAAATATCCATGTCCTTTCCTAAGATATAAGCATAACAATGGTGGCGGGCATCATAATATTTTTTGCGTAGGCTATCCAAGATTTCCTTGATTTCCTGTTCGCTTTTGACAGGGTAGGCAAATGCTAAAAATTTACTGCCTTTTTCTTTGAATAAGCCTTCGGAAGCATGGGCGAGGGTGA
>NZ_CDSBKL010000097.1:0-11936 GCF_977115555.1 Aquiflexum sp. | reverse complement strand
CAAACTTTAACCCCTCCAGCCGATCACCCCGAAGCATATCATTTCGGGCGGTATTGCCATATTGGTTGGATGGATTCAGTTTAACCAAAAAATACGTACAAAATGGACGTACATGCATCGGACCATTGGTAAATTCTATTTCCTTTCAGCAATCTTATGCTCACTATCAGGAATATATGTTGGGTATTTTGCCACAGGTGGGTGGATTGCAGCTGCCGGGTTTATTTCAGTAGCTTGTATCTATTTTTATACCTCACTTCTGGGATTTCTTAGCATTAAAAAAGGAAAGCTCATTTCACATCAAAATTTCATGACATATAGCTATGCTGTTTGCCTTTCGGCAGTATCCCTTAGACTTGCTACACCGGCAGCTTATCTCCTCAACTTAGACTATATATCTTCTTATCAGGTTATCGCTTGGGCAGCTTGGATACCAAATTTGGCGATAGCCTATTTGATAAATAAAAGCAGAAGATCCAAGTCACAAATTCAAAACTCCTTTTGATGTATCATATATCATTTTCATCATATAAAGAATTTTGAAAATGATATTTTTGATTTCGTGTAATTGACTGATTGAATATGCTTTGATACAAACAGAATGGTTTGAATCTGGGAACCAATTTTGGTTTGACCTTATCCGGATACCAAATTACCTTTTCAAAAGCTTAAACCCGATATCCCTCCCCTGTCCCTGCATCATGGCGAGGTTGATCCAAAAAAATGCAAACTGCTCCATCAGTCCAAACTTATCATTACCTCCAATATCGTAGCAAGCTGCAAATCCGGCGTCTTTTGCAAGTTGGATTGCTATGGTTTTTCCAATTTTGCTGTCACCCGCTGTAAACATATCTAAAGTCAAATCACCATAATTCGGATTGGCCATGTTGTTGAATCCCGTAGTATTAAAACATTTGACCACATCTCTTGTCGCTGTATGCATAAGAATGGCATCCGCAGTATTGGTAAATCCCTGTGGGCCTCTTCCCATCACCACATTCATGGTATCGATGATCACCTTTCCTTCTGTATCTCCGAGTGCTTGGGCGACTTCCACCGCAGCAGTTGCGGGTACAGCAACCAATATTACCTCAGCTGCTGAGACAGCTTCTTTGATGCTGTGCACG
Organism: Aquiflexum sp.; assembly: GCF_977115555.1. NCBI lineage: Bacteria > Pseudomonadati > Bacteroidota > Cytophagia > Cytophagales > Cyclobacteriaceae > Aquiflexum > Aquiflexum sp. The sequence continues at coordinate 10,809 of NZ_CDSBKL010000097.1, read as the reverse complement.
GAAGTATTCGGATTGGAAAGCAGTTCTTTCCCTTTGAAATTTGATGGATCTTTGACTCCCAAATAAATCCTGTGGCCTGCTTTCGCCCATTTGGTAGCTAAAGTTCCACCTACGTTTCCTGTTCCTATGATGGCTATATTCATGGTGTTATATTTATTTACTTCAATTAATTTAGACATAAAATCCTCAATATCTAGAAAAGGTATCCATTTTCAGGTTCAAGCTTTTCAGGTAAATTTTTCCCCTCCAGCATTTCCAATAAATCCCTTTCAACGGTATTGCACAAGGCACTCATCGGGACATCGGTAATCTGATTTTCAAATGGGTTTTCGTTGGCAGCACCTGTTTTTTCCATGATGACAAATACCCCTGAAACTATTACAGAAAGCGGGATGACCATCCAAGACTGATTTGGAGCAGATGTGAAAAAACCCAAGATTCCAAAAGGCAACAAAACCGAAAATACCAAAACAAACATCCTGGTGAAAAAATCATATTGCCGTGGAAGAGGAGTGTTTTTGATTCTTTCACAAGCACCTTGATAGTTGGCCAATGCGAGTAACTGTCCTTCCATCTGAAAACTGTCAAATCCGCCCAAAGTACCATTTGCCATCGCTGTGTAGATCTTTTTCCCTATCAGCAATTGGAGGAAATTTGGCTTGTTTTGGAAAGAAAGCAATTGCCGGAAATCAGCCTCTTCCATATAAGTTTTCAACAGCTCCCATTCTTGTTGGTTGCGGAGGTGAAGCCTAAGGGAATGTGTCCAGGCAATAGATAAATTGAACAATGTTTTTTTGAAGTCCTCGCTCCTTTGTTTTTCATAATTGGGCTGATGGGAATGGCTGTCTGTAAATGTGATGACCAATCTGGCAAAAACCCTGCTTGAGTTGACTATCCCACCCCAGATCGTACGGGCTTCCCACCATCTCGCATAGGAGGAATTATTTCTGAAGGCTACAAAAATCGCTAAAGCCGAGCCCAATATTCCAATCGGTGCGAAGTTCAGGGCGAGAAATTTCCAACCGAAAAAGTAAAAAAATATCCAAACTGCAAATGACCAAACCAAGACCAGATACATTGGGGATTTGATGTATTGCCATACTTTGAAAGGACTGAAATTCTTCTTTACAATCATTTTTTTAAAATTTTTTGATTTGGTAGCTTAATCCAAAACTGAAAATTGAATCTCTTTGAAGCACTTTTTCTGCCACTACATTTTCAAATCCCAAGAGATAATTCGCATTCATATTCAATCCCTTCCAAACCGGAAGATCCATACCGATATTGACTTGGTATCTGAAATTCTTACTCCGCAGCAAATGCGGTTGCCAAAAAGCATCATAAAACACCGTCAGCTTCTTTTCCAAAATCCGGTGGATTCCCCTCAGATAAATAGACTGGCGCCAAAGCCGGATATTATCTTTCCCGTCAAATTCCGGGAAATTGAATACTTGGCTGTCAAAAACAGACGATTCATAAATGGTATTGGTGGATAATTTGACCGAATGCAATTCAGTCTGCACCACCTGCCAAGTCAACCCTATTCCGGCAAAATATCTATGATCGATCTTCCTTCGGAAATTGGTGGAAACATAACCAATGGCATAGGGATAAAATTTATTTTGGGGTTTGAAATAAAGATAGTTTCTGCTGAAAATATCCTGGTCGGCTTTTTTCTCAAAAAACTCCTGGTAAAGCAGGCTGTTTTGGGTTTTGAAAATGAAGTCAGGATTGATCCGAAAAAGAAAATCCATTCTTCCCCGGACCATTGCCATATTAACATTTCCTTTCTGTCTATTACCATTCAAAACAAGCCTAACCTGGGTTTTTGCTGAGTCGCTCTCATCCAATTGGGCTTGGGTTATAGTGACAGAACACCAAATCAGAATCAGAAACAAAAACCAGGGCCTGAAAATCATGGTTTCCCATCAAGCAGTTCCACAACCAATTCCGCAGCTGCAGCACCGGAGTTTTGTTGCTGACCTGTCACCAAATTTCCGTCCTGTATCGCAAAAGAGGAAAATGGCGCCGCTACTTTAAAATTTGTCCCGGAAATTTTCCTTGCTTCTTCCTCTATCCTGTAAGGCTGGATTTTCATACCCACAGCCTGATCTGCATATTCTTCTTCAGCATCAGCAAATCCCGTCCAGGTTTTGCCTTTGACCAAAAGCTCTCCATTGGATTTTTTTAGTTCCAAAAGCAAGGTTGTGGAATGACAAACCGCCGCAGAAGGTTTCCCTGATTCAAAAAATCCAAGGAAAAGTTTTTCAAGTTCAGGGTTTGCTCTGAAAGTATACATTGGGCCCTGACCTCCGACCAAAAAAATGGCTGCATAGTCTTCTGGGTTAACTTCCGTGAGTTTTTTGGTATTGGACAACATTTCATTAAACCAATCCTGTTGCATATAGCCCAATGAAATCACGTCATGCGCTGAATAACCACTCGGGTCAGTTGGATTGGAATAACCATCCATCTCCAACGGACCTCCTGCTGTAGATACCAATTCCACCTCATAACCGGCTTCCTGAAAAACGTGGAGCGGATGAGTCATTTCTGCAGCCCAAAAACCAATCGGCCAACCTGTTTGCTTCGAAATTGTCGGGCTACTTGCCACCATCAGAATCTTTCCTTTAGATGGCATCCCGTGACTGTGGACATAATGCTGTACTTCTTTTACCTGTGACATAAGTATTTTATTTGTATGGGTTTTGATTTTAATAATTATGTCTCAAATTTGATTTTATATAGTCTTTAAATCAATATACTTACCAATAAGAACTATACACACTTTTTGGAAAGTAATGGAAAATTTCAACCTAGACGAACATGCCCGATTTTCTGTTTAACAAAAAACTCTATTACAATCCTGTGGAATTTGCCATGGACAGGATAGGTGGAACCTGGAAAATGCCGATTCTTTGGCGTCTTCAGGATAAGATTATGCGCTATGGTGAACTCAAAAAGGACATTCCCCATATTACCCACAAGATGCTGACAAGCCAACTGCGGGAATTGGAGGAGGAAGGATTTATAGAGAGAAAAGTTTATCCGGTTATTCCTCCCAAAGTGGAGTATTCAATCACCGAAAGAGGATTGAAATCCATTCCGATCATCGAAGTAATCAGGAATTACGGGCTGGAATTGATGGAGGAGATGGGAATCAGCCACCAAAGTTAAAAAATCAAAAAAGCCTTTCCGATAATAAAATCAGAAAGGCTTTTGAAGTCAAAGTTTTAATTTTTATTTATTCCCGGCTGCTTTTGCTTCTGCTTTGGCTTTTTTCTTAAATCCATTTCTGAATGGCCATGTATATGGCAAGGCTTCCAAACCCCTATTGAGGTTTAATGTCGCACTGTCTACGTTCACCATAGTACTTTTTAGGTTATTCGCAAACTCTTCATCATTCAAAAGCATTCCTGCCGGATTGTTTTTATCATTCAATTTATCAGCCACAGTATTGAGGTTATTTGTCAAAACTTCTACATTTTCTGATGTTGCTTCAAGCCCATCAACGGTAGATCTCAATTTGGCAAAAGTCTCTTTATCATGTGTAATATCGTAAAGGAGTGTTCCTTTTTCATTTAGACCACCGGTAAAGGTACTGATGTCCCCCATCATTTTATTGCTTTTGGCAGAAGCGGCCTCCAGATTTGAAAGGGTGTTTTTAAAATTTTCAGCAATTACGCTATCAGTCATTACAGCACCGACTATGCCTTTTCCTTCCGCTATTTTGGTAGTGAGTACTTTGAGGTTTTCCGTGATGGTAACCAGGTTTTTGTTATTCTCCTGTAACGTTGCCATCATTTTATCAGTATCAAGAGGCATTTCAGCAGTCAACCTATCCCCATCTTCGACAGCAGGGGCCTTGGTTGTTCCGCCATAAATGACGATGATTTTGTTACCTATAAGGCCGTCTGATCCTATGGTTGCTTTGGAATCTTTGCGGATATAGTCTTTGACTTTGTCCTCGACACTCATGACGATTTCGACCTGAGATTCCCCATAGAAATTGATTTTCCGGACAGTACCGATTTTCACACCGGAAAACCAAACATTGTTTCCAGTCTGTAATCCTCCAATGTCATCGAAAACAGCATTCAGTTTGATGCTCCTCACAAATTTTTTCTGCTGACCTCCCATGGTAAGGACTCCGGCGATGAAGATGATGATCCCGATCAGAACAAAAACGCCTACGATCACGGATTTTTTATTGTCATTTCTCATTATCTGATAAAATTATAGTCGTAAAATGATTTCACTTGTTTATCGGTAGCCTCTTCAAAAACCTTTTCAAAGGTCCCGATTGCTTTAAAATGTCCCTTGATCAATACAGCCATCCTGTCACCGGTCTGCTTGGCGCAGGTAAGGTCGTGCGTGATCACGATGGAGGAGGTTTTATACCTCTCTCTTACTTCATTGATCAGGTTATTGATTTCAATGCAAGTCACAGGATCCAAACCGGCTGTAGGCTCATCATAAAGCATGATTTCCGGATTGAGAATCAGGGTCCTTGCAATACCAATCCTTTTCTTTTGACCTCCCGAAAGTTCTGAAGGCATCTGATTGATAGTATTCGGCAAAGCTACTGCTTCAAGAAGTTCTTCTACTTTGAAGTTAATCTCTTTTCTCGTCAGGTTCTTTACATTCCTTACCAAAGGGAACTCTAAGTTTTCCCTCACGGTCATGCTGTCATACAATGCCGATGCCTGAAATGAAAATCCAATCCTCAACCTGAGTTTGTTCAATTCTTTCACATCGAGTTTTAATGTATCAATTCCAAATATATTGACTGTTCCTTCATCCTGTCGGAGCAAACCCACCATGATTTTGATAAGTACTGACTTTCCGCTACCGGATTTCCCAAGGACGACAAGGTTTTCCCCTTTATACAGATCCAGATCCACATTTCTTAAGACATGGTTTTCACCAAAGGATTTAACCAGGCCCCTGATCTCTACGACTTTTTCTTGCTCGTTATGCATATCGGATCGCATTTACAATTTGCATGATCAAAAGCTCTTCTACAAAAATCAGGAACATAGACATGACCACAGCTGCATTGGCTGCCTGTCCAACACCTTCTGTCCCTCTGGATGAATTATATCCTTTATAACAGCCCACTATTCCTATCGTAAATCCAAAAACCAAGGATTTGATGACTGAGGAGAAGATATCCAAAAATGAAATCGCCTCAAAAACCTGAACAAAGAAAGTAGATAAACTAACGAGCTCACTGGCGTTGACACTTACAAAAGAACCCATCAATGCCACAAAATCTGTATACATGACCAAAACAGGGATCATGAATGTTGCTGCCAAGGTGCGAGTAATTACTAGAAATTTAAATGGATTGATCGCAGACACTTCCATGGCATCAATTTGCTCAGTTACATTCATCGACCCTATCTCGGCCCCGATACTTGAACCAACCTTTCCTGAAGCTATCAAAGCCGTAACCAATGGTCCCAATGCTCTTACAACTGCTATAGAAATCAAGGAAGGCAACCATGAGGTTGCACCAAATTCGGCCAAGGACGGTCGGGATTGATTGGTAAATACAATACCGATGATAAAACCTGTCAGAGATATCAGCGGCAGGGACCGATAACCGATTTCATAACATTGCCTCAACACTTCTTTAAACTCATAAGGCGGAAACCACACTTCTTTAAAAAACCTTCTGACGAATACAAAAGCCTTAGCCATTCCAGAAAAAAAGTCATCCAAATTTTTGGAAATAACCGGCCTATCTACCTTCTTGATTTTTGACATAAATATTTAAAATTCAATTTATAAATCTAAACAAAACCTATCGCATCCAAAGGTTATATTCCCAATATTTCGGTTAAAACTTCATTGCTTAATGGCTTGACCAAAAAGCCTGAAACTTGTGGATAAGCCTGACTCTTGACAACATCCATGGGATCCATTGAGGATGTCAGCATTTTGACCTGGATATTTTTGTTCATTTTGTTGAGTTCATCCAAAAAATCCCAGCCCTGCATTTCAGGCATATTGACGTCAAGTATCAATAGATCTGTGTCATTTTCCTTCAGCCATCCCAATGCATTATAAGGATTTTCGAAAAATAAGAGATCGATTTCAGGATTGATTCTTAAAATATTCTTGCGGTTGATCATATGTTGGATCTTGTCATCGTCCACAAAAATCAATTTGCTGATTGGCTTCATCATTTGGTAAAAAGAATAATATTAACACGCTAATTATAATTACAAACAACCTTCCCTCACAACATAAGTCTATGAAAATTTTGAAGGGATTCAATAAGTATTTGGGTTATACACAAATATAACAACTTAATCTACTCAGCACTGAAAGTTTTTGATTAAATGAATTTTTAGTCTTATCTAATTTTTTTAGGGAATACATATTTAGATAAATCTAAAAATAGCTTATCATATTTAAAATGAGTCACTTATGTACATTCATATAATTTGATAATTTCATTTCTTCTTTGTTATCCCCTACTCTATTTTTTTCTATATTTCATTTTCTTTTTTTATAGTATAGACACTTAAATTGGCTTAATCCAAAGGAAATAAATCAATTTTTCTTAATGGTTTTTTTCTTAGATTGGCACCTTAAATCTAACCTATTGCCATGAAAGAAACCCCTAAACCGAATCGGCACAGAAACAGGATTTTTTCACTTTTAATATTTTTCAAAGACAGGTTTGACCTCCATGAGGGCAAAGAAGACGAGCTTGAAACCATTGTTTATATCGGAAAGAATGTGGAGTTCAAAGGGGCTAATCTATGGATTTTGATTTTTGCAATTTTGGTGGCATCTGTTGGGTTGAATGTAAACTCCACAGCTGTGATTATAGGAGCCATGTTAATATCCCCGCTGATGGGACCCATCATGGGAGTGGGACTTGCGGCAGGTATAAATGATTTTGAGCTACTCAAAAAATCCCTAAAAAATCTCGGTATTGCTGTTGCCATCAGTATCATCACTTCCACATTATACTTTTCTTTTACCCCTTTGAGTGATGCCCAATCCGAACTTCTGGCGAGGACAGAGCCTTCGATTTGGGATGTGTTGATCGCATTTTTTGGAGGCTTGGCAGGCATTGTCGCCGGCTCCAGAAAGGAGAAAAGCAACGCCATTCCGGGTGTAGCCATAGCGACAGCCTTGATGCCACCTCTCTGTACAGCAGGATATGGCCTTGCCACCGGAAACATCTATTATTTCTTTGGTGCATTTTATCTCTTTTTTATCAATTCTGTTTTTATAAGCCTTTCCACTTATCTGATCGTGAGGTTTATGAAATTTCCCAAAAAGGAATTCATAGATGCTAAAAGAGAAAAAACCGTACGTACTTACATTTCCATCTTCACCTTATTGACAATTATTCCAAGTGTATACCTTGCTTACAATATTGTCACCAGAACATTTTGGCAAAAATCAGCTAAAGAATTTGTAAACACAGAGTTTAACTTTTCTGGAACGCAGGTGATCTCCACTAATTTTATTTATGATTCAGACAGCAGTATTATAGAAGTTTCACTAATCGGAGATAGAATCGAAGAAGGAAAGATTACCGAAATCGAAAACAGGCTCAGTACATTCAAATTGGATAGAACATACCTCAAAGTAAGACAAAGTGGAGACAATGGAATGGACATCAATATACTCCGCTCTGATATTCTCAAAGACCTTTACGAAAGAAACGAAGCGCTGATCAAGGATAAAGACAAGAAAATAGCACTTTTAGAAAGGGAACTCAATGAATTTAGCTACAGTAGCAGTCAGGTAGCAGATATTGCAAAAGAAGCAAAAATCCATTATGTCAACCTGGATTATTTTTCTCTGAATAAGTCTATTATTGCCAACCTAAAGGAACAAAGGCAAGACACCTTGCTTTTGGCTGTTGCCAAATTCAACAAGGCCCCATCCAATCAAGAAAAAAACAAGTTCCAAAGTTGGCTTAAATTAAGAACCAAAGCAGATTCCATTTCCATCATCATCCAATAAAGCTTTTCTGACATGAAAAAATATTTGATCTTCTTTCTCGTCCTCTATATTTCGGCAATTTATTCAGATCTAAAAGCCCAAAGCGAAAAATATGACGCTGAACTTGCCAACAAACTTGGAGCAGATGATCTCGGTATGAGAAAATATGTCATAGCCTTTCTTTATTCAGGAGATCGGGTGGCGGAATATTCCAAAGAAGAAAGGGCTGAAATCCAAAAAGGGCATTTGGCCAACATCAGCAAATTAGCAGATATGGGCAAACTTATTTTGGCAGGTCCATTTTTTGGAAACGAAGCAATGCGCGGCATTTTCGTGTTTGATGTCGCTTCTATCGAGGAAGCCGAGACACTGACCAATACTGACCCTTCCATAAAAGCAGGAGTATTGAAAATGGAATTGAAGGAATGGTATGGATCAGCGGCATTGGTCCTGATACCTGAAATCCACCAAAAAATCCAGAAGACAGGTTTTGATTAATCTTTTTTAATCCCATACTTCTGTTTAGTTTTAAAGGCTAACCCAAAAACCTATTTATGCAAAGTAAAAACTACGTATTGTTCTTATCCATCACAGCAGCATTGGGTGGATTTCTTTTCGGATTTGATACGGCAGTGATATCTGGAGCTGAAAGGGATATCCAAAAACTATGGAATCTAGATGATTGGAGTCATGGCATGGCTGTGGCTGTGGCTTTATACGGTACAGTTTTCGGGGCTTTGTTTGGGGGAATTCCTGCTGATAAATTCGGCCGGAAAAATTCCCTGATTTGGATTGGTGTATTTTATCTCGTTTCGGCTTTAGGTTCTGCGCTAGCCAATGATGTCAATACATTTATGTTTTACCGTTTTCTTGGTGGCTTGGGAGTAGGTGCATCCTCAGTCGTGGCACCGATGTACATTTCCGAAATCGCCCCTGCCAAGAGAAGGGGGCAGTTGGTGGCTCTTTATCAATTCAACATTGTTTTTGGTATCCTGATGGCCTATTTCTCCAATTACCTGATCGGGACAGCCAATGTCGATGAAGCCTGGAGATGGATGCTGGGTGTGGAGGCCATTCCGGCTTTGATCTACAGTGTTTTGATCATCAAGGTACCGAAGAGCCCAAGATGGCTGATCGCCAAAAAACAGGATTATGACACCGCGAGGGAAATTCTCACGAGAACTGATCCTGATGGTGTAGATGAAGCTATGAGACTAGCCATTGAAGAAAGCAAGGAAATCAAAGGAAAAATCTCAGTATCTACCCTTTTCAATCCGAAATTCAGAAAAATCTCCTTTTTCGCATTTCTGATGGCCTTTTTCAATCAGATGTCGGGAATCAATGCAATCATCTATTTCGCCCCGCGTGTATTTGAATCTGCGGGAATTTCAACAGAAGATGCCTTGTTCTCGACCATCGGGATCGGTGTCATCAATCTCGTGGCGACCATGCTTGGACTTTATCTTATTGACCGGATCGGAAGAAAAATGCTGATGTATATCGGCTCAGTGGGTTATATCATTTCTCTTTCACTGATGGCATACAGCTATTTCGGCGGGTTCATTCCTCCACAGCTTCTCCCCTATTTCGTTTTCGGATTTATCGCTTCTCATGCCATTGGGCAGGGATCTGTGATATGGGTGTTCATTGCAGAGATTTTCCCCAACGAACTAAGGGCATTTGGGCAGTCATTGGGTTCTTTTACCCATTGGATCTTGGCTGCTGTCGTGGCGAATGTTTTCCCGTTTTTTGCCAATACCTATGGGGCAGGAAATATCTTCGCCTTCTTTGCATTAATGATGGTGCTGCAATTGCTTTGGGTTTTCTTTAGAATGCCCGAAACAAAAGGAAAATCATTGGAAGAAATTCAAAAAGAACTACAAAAAAGCCATGTCTAAAAAAGTCATATGTTTTGGGGAAATGCTTTGGGATTGCTTTCCTGACCATGAAATCCCCGGTGGGGCTCCAATGAATGTCGCCCTTCATCTCAATCAGTTAGGGCTCAATGTCCAAATGATTTCACGTTTGGGAAAAGATGATTATGGAACAAAATACCTTGATTTCATCAATTCGTATAATTTCCCATCAACCTTGGTCCAAGAAGATGCTGAACACAAGACCGGGACAGTAACGGTACATAATGAAGACCCGGAAAACATTAAATACACCATCGTTTCTCCGGCAGCTTGGGATTTTATCGGTTTTACTGAGGAAAACAAAAACGCCGTAAAAAATGCCGATGCTTTTATTTTTGGAAGCTTGGCAGTGCGCAATTCCGTGAGTTGGGAGACTTTGTACCAATTGCTACACATGCCAACTTTGAAAATTTTTGACATCAACCTCAGGGCACCGTTTTTTGATTTTGAGAAAATAGAACTTATGCTTGGGTTTACTGACATCCTCAAGATCAATGAGGACGAATTGGAAATCGTTTCGGATTATTTCGACGTGCCTTCTGATGTTGAAAGTTGCTGTAAGCTTTTGACTACCCACTTCCCGATCAAAATGGTATGCGTGACCTTAGGTTCCAAAGGAGCGATGATCTACCAAAACAAAGAAATCATCAAACATCCCGGCTACAAGGTCAAAGTAGAAGATACTGTCGGTTCAGGGGATGCTTTTCTTGCAGGATTTGTCAAAACCTATCTACAGGGTAAATCGCCTAACGAGATACTCGATTTTGCCTGTGCAATGGGAGCATTTGTGGCAACCAAAAAAGGTGGGACACCTAGGTATGAAGAAGGGGAAGTTTGGAGGGTCGTAAGAGATCAGTGATCACTGAATCAAAACCCCTTCCTGATCGTCTCTCCTATCTCTGCCAATTCCTCTTTG
>NZ_CDSBKL010000096.1:0-12065 GCF_977115555.1 Aquiflexum sp. | reverse complement strand
TTGATTTCATCCCTCCAAACATCGAAGCAATCACTTGCCTTACCTCCTCACTTTTCTGCGCAAATAGGGTTGATGAGGAAAAAGAAAATACAATCAGCGAAGCAATAAAGAACTTTTTCATTTTTTCTTGATGCTTCCTCCTGTGCCTGTTTTAACATTTACCTCTGATGGATTGCCATCATATACAATTTTGGCAGCCGTAGCCAAAGAACCATTGATGGAAAATGTGGCTGTAAAACTGATATTTGCAGTAGTATTTCCCAAAACGTTTACTTTTTCAGCAACAAGATTCATCCCATCAATCTGGGCATTGGTATAAGCATTTGCTTCCAGTTGGGTGACTTTGCCTTTGACAAAAATCCTGGAATTGGTGGCGGCTTCGAGATTCAGTTTATCGGCTTCGACAATAGCTTCCAAGTAGGCATTATTTGAAGTAGACAAATAGGCTTCCTGAGCTTCGATTTTACTTTTGGCGACGACCTGTGCGCTTGATGTAGCTTCGATTCCCTGAATATCCACATATGTTACTACTACCCTTACGGAATGGTTTCGGTAATTTCCCCTTGCCAACCTGACCTCAAGCGCATCTCCTACTACCGAAGTCTCAACTTTCCCAACATCAATCCCACTCGCAGTGATTTCTACCTTATTTTCATCTCCTTTTACCAATTCAGCTTTGATGTCATTGGATACTTTTACAATATTAAAGTCACGCAATGGCCTGGTATCTTTTTGTGTTTGGGCATTAGAAATCCCAACAATTGCAATGAGTGCAACAAGAATGAATTTAATTTTCATTTTCATATTTAAAGTTTGGTTTAGATTGCTCCATATAATTTGAATGTCATATTCCTCAGGGATGGGTTGTTGACAGCATAGTGCATTGCTTCTGCGATTTCGGATGGCCCTACCCATTTGGAAAAGTCCGCCTCAGGCATAGACTCTCTGTTGGCCGGGGTATCAATGATACTTGGCACAAAAACATGGGCCCTGATCTTGGTATTTTTGACATCTTCTGCAACATAATTGGCAAGTTCTATGACGAGTCTTTTACTCAAGGCATATGCCACAACGTTTTTTGCATCCTCAGGTTGCAGTGCAGGCCTTGCCCCAATGAATAAAAAATCACCAAAATCAGCTTTTTTCATCAACGGCAAAAAGCTTTTGACCATATTGAATGCAGAATAAAAATTAAGTTTGATCATTTTATCAAAATCTTCAAGACTTGTGTGCTCAATGTCTCCGCTTGCATAGCCTCCCACTAACAATCCTATGGCATCGATCTCTCCGTATTGCATGATGTAATCATTTGCAAAATCCCGAACTGCACTTTCATCAGTGACATCCACTTCATATACATCATCTGCTTCTTCGACCGTTTCTCCAGAACCGGGTAAAACCGTTGCAATCACTCTATACCCTTCCCTCTTAAATTTTTCAACGACTGCTTTTCCCAGATTTCCAGTAGCACCCGTGATAATTAAATTCCGTTCCATAAATCAAACTTTTTTGTGTTTCTATTACTTTTACCAAAACTAACCCTTATTTTTCACTTCTATGGAAATCCAAAAATCCCTGATCCAAATCAATGAATCCAAAAAGAAAAGGGTCTTTATTTTGAAATTGATCATTTACCTGATGCTCTTTTTGGGTGCAAGATTCATTCCCGATATCCAACAATACCTCAGTGAATATTCAAGTCTTAACAGTATTCACCGCGCCATACTTTTTTTATTGGGAGGAAATATCCTCATTTCCCTGGCACGTATCTTTACAGCCCGCATTTATTTAAGGAAATCCATCGATGAAAAGGTTCATGGAAATTTTCTTCTTGGGATTGCCTGGATTTCGAATATACTCAATTCAGTGGTTTTTGTCATTGCCTTGATGCTTGCTTTTGATATCAGACCCTTAGAATTTCTCACAAGCTTGACCATTGTGGCTGCCGCCATTGCCATTTTGACCAAAGACTATGTGAATAACATCATCAATGGTTTGATCATCATGTTTACAGATCAGTTTTCATTGGGTGATACCATCAAAATCGGTGAAAATACCGGTGTGATCGAAGACATTACCCTACTCAATGTGGTGATCAAAAAAGACGATGGTTACAAAACTATTATTCCAAATAACCTCATTCTTGGCGTTCAAGTTACTAATTTAAGCAGATTGGACCACAAAAAAATCGATTTTCAGATGGAATTACCCTATCACCTTAAATTTAACCTTGGAGAAATTGAAGAAATCCTTTCCAGGGATTTTGAAATAAGGATAAAGAAAAAAGAGGTCACAAACATCAAAGTAGAATTGGTAGCTATTCAAAAGGAGGTATATAGCATCAAAATATCCCTTGAATCATCTTTGACCAATGAAGATGAAATTAAGTCTGAACTTCATCAATACCTGTTAAATCTTTTGAATGAAAACTGAAAAGGAAAACTACTTCGACTTGGTCTATCAAGTGGTCCGTCTCATCCCAAAAGGAAGAGTGACTTCTTACGGGACCATTGCCAATTACCTGGGGCTGAAAAGTGGCGCCAGAATGGTGGGCTATGCGATGAACGCCTGCCATTCCCAGCCGGATGTCCCGGCGCATAGGGTTGTCAATAGGAATGGATTGCTGACAGGCAAACACCACTTTTCTCCCCCGGAAAGGATGCAACAGCTCTTGGAATCTGAAGGTATCAGGGTTGTAAACGATAAAATTCAGGATTTTAACCTTCATTTTTGGAATCCCATTGAAATCAAATTGGAAGATTAAATCAGCTTTTTTACGGGTTTAGATCGTATTTCTCGGTTTTTTTATAGTTTTTTTACCTAATCTGAACAAATGTGTATGCTTTTTGCAATATCTATTCAAAATTCATACAAGATGGAAACAGAATTGAAAAGTCACATCGCAGAAAACCTCAGAAAGCACAGGGTTTTGAGAGGATATACCCAAGAATACATCGCCGAATACCTAGGCAAAAAGGATTACACAGCTTATTCCAGATATGAACAAGGCCGCTCCAACCTTAAAATGGAAGACGCCATCAGGCTTGCAGATTTGTATGAGGTAGATGTGCAGGAATTGATTTCAAAAATACCTACGGTCAATCACATGCAGGAATCACAAAAAAAGCCAAGTGGATTGGTTTCAATTTTGGTTGATCTTGACGGCAGTTCAGGCAAATTGGAAAGTAATATCCAGAGATTAAAGAAAATCAATGAACTCATCGCAAGCCATGAAATCTGATCACTTTTTTCTGATCAAATACAGGCCTGTGAACATCAGAAGGCCATTGAGAATCAAAACTTCAAAACCAAACTTATAGCCCCAAAGTAACTCCTCTGAATATTGGCTGATACCAAATGCCAACAAAGGTGCTGCGACGGCAAAATAAGGCACAAACTTGTCTTTGACTTGCCATTTGGAAAACAATCCAAATGCATACAATCCAAGTAGCGGGCCATAGGTATATCCTGCGATGATAAATACAGAATTGATTACACTTTGGTCATTGATCCACCTGAACATCAGAATCACCAAAAACATGAGGGCAGTAAAGCCAAGGTGGACCCTTTTTCTCACTTTGACTTGATCTTCTTTTTTAAACTTTTTTTCTATCTCCAAAAAATCGAAACAAAAAGAAGTGGTCAAGGCTGTCAATGTAGAGTCTGCACTCGAATAGGCAGCAGCCGTAATGCCCAGTATAAAAACAATCCCAACAAAAGCGCTGAAATAGGAAGTGGCGAGCAAAGGATACAAGTCATCTGATTTGGCAGGAATTGAAATACCATTTGTCTCCGCATACAGGTACAACAATACCCCCAATGACAAAAAGAGCAGATTGACCACTACCAAAATGATGGTAAACCAAAACATGTTTTTCTGTGCATCCCCGATGTTACGGCAAGTCAGGTTTTTTTGCATCATGTCCTGATCCAAACCAGTCATGACAATAGTTATAAAAGCTCCCGAAGCAAATTGCTTGAAGAAATTTGTCCCTGACTTCCAGTCCCAATTGAATATTTCAGACCTTGGATCATCTGATATTGTTCCGACAAATTGCTTGATGGTCAATATCCCCAAATCCTTTCCGATCAAGTAAATACTGATGACCACTGCAAGCAGCATGAATAAAGTCTGTAAGGTATCAGTCCAAACTACAGTCTTGATTCCTCCACGATGGGTATAAAGCCAGATTAACGAAACAGTAATCAAGACTGAAACCCAAAAAGGAATTCCCCAATTATCAAACAATACCAATTGCAATACTCCGGCCACTAAAAAAACCCTGATAGAGGAACCCAAAGTCCGGGATAAGATGAAGAAAAAAGCACCGGTCTTGTAAGACCAAAAACCAAATCTTGACTCCAGATAGGCATATATGGAGACAAGGTTCATTCTGTAATACAGCGGAAGCAAAACCTTAGCAATGACAAAGTATCCCACTGTATATCCCAATACAACCTGAAAATAATGAAAACTCGTATTGCCTACTTCACCCGGAACAGAAATAAATGTCACGCCCGAAAGGGAAGCCCCAATCATCCCAAAAGCAACCAAAAACCAAGGTGATTGTCTGTCTCCTGTAAAAAAAGTGTCTTTGGAAACATTTCTGGAAGTAAACCAGGATATCAAAAACAAGAGTGCAAAATATGATGTTATGACGATTAGAACTAACTTTGGATCCATATTGGCTTAAGGGTAGATTTCGCTAAATTGCCCATAATTATTAAATTTGCAAAATGAATTACCATACACAGGCATATCCCATGTTGGAAGAGGTTGAAGTCCTTTTGGAGGAATTGATTGACACAGATGAGTGCGAATTGGTAGTGTTTAATGATGACATCAATACTTTTGAACACGTAGCCAAGATACTTATCAAAGTATGTCAGCATAGCCCCGAGCAGGCGGAACAGTGCACTTTGATCATACATTATAAAGGAAAATGCACCGTCAAAAAAGGCAGCCGTTCAAAATTGAAACCCATGTGCGAGGCAATTTTGGATGCAGGTATCCAAGCGGCAATTGTCTAAATAACCCAACCTGTGAATTTCCCCTCCAAACTTATAGAAGAAGCTGTCAATGAGATCAGCCGGCTACCCGGAATCGGTAAAAAGACTGCGCTCCGTCTCGCCCTTCATCTCCTCAAGCAAAAAGAAAATGTCACTGAAGAGTTGACAAGGTCTTTGCTTTCCCTAAGAAAGGACATTAAGTATTGCAGCATTTGTCATAATATTTCTGACGCAGAGGTGTGTAGCATCTGTGCCGGTAGGAGAAGGGACAAAAGCATTATCTGCGTGGTGGAAGACATTCCCGATGTCCTAGCCATCGAAAACACCTCACAATATAACGGCCTTTACCATGTCCTCGGCGGAGTGATTTCTCCCATTCAGGGCATCGGTCCTGATGACTTGAAGATCGAGAGTCTGATCGACAGAATCGCCCAAGGTCCGGAAAATGAAAAAGTAAAAGAAGTCATCCTTGCACTCCCTGCCACGATGGAAGGCGACACCACTTCTTTTTTTATTACCAGAAGACTCAAGGAATTTGGCATTAAGGTAAGTACCATAGCACGCGGCATCCCTATAGGTGGGGAATTGGAATATACCGATGAAGTGACCTTGGGAAGGAGTATTCTGACACGGGTAAATTATTCTGCTGAATAGCGATTTTCTTTTGTCCGATCCAAAAGCATTTCTATATTTGCAGACCAATTAAAAAAGGATTCTACAGAGAATACCTTGCGCCTTTCATGATTCAACTTTAGGTTTACAAAAAGCTGCCAACTGATCACTGTAAACTGGGTAAAGATTGGAAAAAATGTTTCCTTCTAAAAAGAATGGAAAGGTGAAAAAATTAGGGGGATTAGCTCAGCTGGCTAGAGCACTACGCTGGCAGTGTAGGGGTCATCGGTTCGAATCCGTTATCCTCCACCAAAGACTCACAGAAATGTGGGTCTTTTTTTATTTTTCACATAAGAATTACCCTTGGGAAAAATATCCTCAAAAAAAAGTCCGACACCGATCATGTGTCAGACTTATTTTGAAATCAGAGAAAAAGAGGAAACCTAAAATTGGACTACTTCATTCCCAATTCCTTTAGGATTTGGTCCATATTGGTTTCTGCCCGGCATACCATCGGTCGCCATCAATACCAATAACCAAATGCTACCAATGATCGGAATGAGGACGATGAAATAAAACCATCCGCTTTTTCCCACATCATGAAGCCTTCTCACTGTCACAGCCAAGCCCGGAATGATCATGGCTAATATAGAAATAAAGTAAAGAGGCCCGATTCCGGTGTCCTCGATGGTAATTCCAAGCAAATTGTCAAGTATTACAGCTAAAACAAGAAAAATAAAATAAAACAAGGTAAAAAACCAATACTCGCTCCTTCTGGCTCTTCCGGTAAAAGTCGCATAATTCTTTAAGGCACTTATAAAATAATCCATAAAACTAGTTGGGTGAAATCTTTTCCTTACTCGTATGGCTTTTCGGATACGCCCCGTTTGAATGGTCTCTGGACTCCATCTTTGATTATGGTATTGGGGCAGCGGGTAATGTTGGCATTAAGAAATCCAAAAAAACAGAATTCCTATTCCTAAAATAGAAAGTATTCATTAACCAAACAATAGTTGTGAGGACTTCAGTTTAAAAAACAATTATTCGAACCTAAACTCTTCAATACAAGTTGCAATCTTTCAAAATAGCAAAACCCTAAAAATAGATCCAAAACAAGCATCTACATGGTTTTTCTTTGATTCTAAAATCACCGAAGCTACTTCCTACAATTAGAAAAAATATTGTCTCTAAATTTTTTATCGTCCTTGAGGATATCAAAATAAGCGGTGAGGAATTTTTTGGTGCTTTCCTGTTCATTGGGACTCAGGCTTGGTGAGACTTTGCCGTAGGCATCCCAAATATTGTTTTCGATGGACAGGTAATATTCCCTTGTGTTTTGAAACAAACTTGCCTCTCTGCAGACACCCCAATAGTAGCGTTCGGTTACGGAATTGATCGGAATCAGGGGATTGACGACGGCATAGGGGGCATTTACAAATCCGGCCATGTCAAAGTCATAGCATAAGGGAATATAGGATTTATTGGGCAGCTGCATGACGGCGATGTTATGTTGGACGACAGTGGACCAATCGGTATTTCCGATCATAAACTGGAAAAAATCCTGCCTGATAGATACCGTATCCATGAATCTGAAGGGGTTCAGTTCCACATCTTTTTTCATGACACCTTCAAACCTATCTGCGATTTCTGAATCATCCTCAATCAGGAATGCTTTGATTTCAAAAGTTTTTGGCTGCTTTCCACTTCGGTCTGTGATGCTGAGATTCACCAATCTCGTATGGAAATGATAGGGAGAAACCTCCTCATACATTTTGTAGATCATGAATTCTTTTAAAGTCAGGTCATCTGCTGCTTTGTTGTTTTGGCAGGGCATCACTAACTTTAAGGTTTTATTTCCTTTAAAAAGTGTCCCTTCTCTTTCTTTTTTGCTGATTTTGATTTTTAGGGGTGTAAAAAAACAATGGTCCTTTCGGAAGTTCCCTCTGGCAAACAAATCGATTTTCAAGGAATCCCAATCTCCGGATTTGTCTTTGTAATAAAGCCATTCCTGGGAAACAGCTTCTTCTTTGTCAGATTTCTTGATGTCTTTGAATGAAAAGCCCAATTTGATATCCAAAGCCTCCTCGTCCCTAAAAAGCTTGGAAACGTCTTTGTCCTGAGAAAATGAATCAGAAATTGAAAAAAGAAAAGCAAAAATAAAGATGGAGAGTGTCAGCCAAATCTGACCTGACTTATGTACCGCTTGGATCCATCCTAATTCATTTGATGGATTTTCGGCGGTTGATAACTTTAAAATTACGGATACCAAAAATATTTTTTTCATAAGTCTTCTATTTTTTCATCAATGCAAAATACTCAAGTAATCAATCCTCACTTTTCTATCAAAAGAATACAGCCAAATGAATCAGAAAAGTAATGACTCCAATGACTAATCCCAAAATGAAAACGTTGTAGGCATAGCCAAGAAGGTTGTATTTTCTGTTCAAAACTTTCCCCTGATAGAACAGGGCGATGGACATTTGCTGGTTTATCTCACTTTTGGAAGGAAGAATCCTATCGATTTCCTCCAGGTATTCCTCCATGGAGTAAGTGGAACTTTCTCCAAAAAACAACATGCTGGATTTTCCTTTTTCTTCGGTCTTTTTATTTTTCCCAAGGATCTTCGGTTTGGCGGCACGCACCGCAAGTATGGTTGAAAAAAGACAAGTGGAAAGCAACAACAAAATCGGAATGAGAGTCATGGTCCCTTGGGCCTCCAACTGGTGTGATATGGTACCGTAACTTGTGATGGCAATGATAGAGGAGATCACAAGCGCATTGATACTGATGATCATATTGGCTTTATTGTCCGCGATTTGAAGCAAATTGCAGTTGTTTTTAAAAGTCACTCTAAAGAAAGTCTGTCTGTCTCTTTCAGATTTGTCTTTCTCTTTCTTTACGGGTATTATTTCTTCCATCGCTTGTTGTTTTGTCAATCCTGAATTTACAAAATTATTTATCAACAAATCCAACATTAGCTTCAATTTCCTTTTTCACGGAGCAAGCCAAGACTTGTCCCAATTTTTATCCGCTAATTTAAACACCACCCGAAGATGCTCCAACCCATCCAATTGAAGCGCTTCGATTTCGATGGGTATGATTTTGATGACTGTAAAATTGGAATCGGTCAATGTTCCCTTCCAGACAAAAGCCTCCTCTGGATTTTTTATTACAGTCCCGGGTGATAGTATTTGGTTATAGGCTTTGCGGGCATCTCCCTGGATTTTGGACCAAAATGAAGCTGTCACCTCATCATTCCTTTTGATCTCAGCTTTTCCCGAAACCTTGACCTGAATCCTTTTGGAAGGATGGTAAAGCAACAGCATCATCTCAGGACATAAAGTCAATTGACCCACTTTTGAAGTTCTGGCATCCGAGAACACATAAAAATTCAATTCTTCATCGATGGCCCTGAGGACTACATACCTAGCGTCAACGCCATGTTTTGATTGGGTGGCAAGCGTAACAAACCTAAATGGATGTTTTGCATCCAAAGCCCCTCGGTGGAGCTCATGTTTGATGGTCTGAAAAATATCTTCCAAAGAATTCTCTCGATTGAAAAGCATAGGTTTTTAAAAGGCTTTACTCAGATTAACTCCGACCAAAGGTATTGGTTTGAATACCAAACAAAAAACCTGCACAGAGCCGGATTCTGTGCAGGTTTTTAATCAAATTTAACTTTACCGTTTCGGTCGATTACATCACTTCTACATTTTCCACATTCTTGAAATATACTTGTTTGTCAGCATCCAAATCCACCAATACAGCAGAATCGTTTTTGATGTATCCGGAGAGAATCTGCTTTGAAAGCTCATTCAAGATCAATTTTTGGATGGTTCTCTTCAGCGGTCTTGCTCCGTAGTTGGGATCAAATCCAACTTCTCCCAAGTAATCCAAAACCTCCTTGGTAGCATCTATCTCAATATTGGATTCAGCCAAACGCTTTTGGATCTCTCTCCATTGGATGTCAACGATTTTACGGATGACTTTTTTATTGAGTGGTTCAAACATGATGGTTTCATCTATCCTGTTTAGGAATTCAGGCCTTACAGATTTCTTCAACAAATCATAGACTTCAGCTTTGGTTTTCTCCATAATCTCCTCTTTGTTCCATTCTTCCATTTCGGCAAACCTCTCTTGGATCAGGTGTGAACCGATATTGGTGGTCAGAATGATAATGGTATTCTTGAAGTTGGCGATTCTACCTTTGTTATCTGTCAGACGGCCGTCATCCAAAACCTGGAGGAGAATATTGAACACATCCGGATGGGCTTTTTCGATTTCATCCAAAAGCACCACAGAGTAAGGCTTTCTTCTCACCGCTTCTGTCAACTGACCGCCTTCATCATAGCCGACATATCCCGGAGGTGCTCCCACCAACCTACTGACTGAGTGCCTTTCCTGGTACTCAGACATGTCTATTCTCACCATGGCATTGTCATCATTGAAGAGGTATTCGGCTAAGGCTTTGGCCAATTCCGTTTTACCGACACCGGTAGTTCCCATAAAGATGAAAGAACCAATTGGTCTCCTTGGGTCCTGTAAGCCTGCCCTACTTCTCCTGACTGCATCCGACAAAGCGACGATGGCCTCATGTTGCCCGGCAACTCTTTTTCCAAGCTCATCCTCTAAGTGAAGCAGTTTTTCCCTTTCACTCTGAATCATTTTGGACAGCGGGATTCCTGTCCATTTGGAAACCACCGCAGCGATATCTTCACTGTCTACCTCTTCTTTCAAAAGCGGCGAACCTTGCTGCATTTCCTCAAGTTGGTATTTGAATCCTTCCAGTTTTTTCTCGGAATCTACAATTTTCCCATACCTGATTTCAGCAACTTTTCCGAAATCCCCTGCTCTTTCGGCCTGTTCGGCTTCGAGTTTCAGTTTGTCGATATTTTCTTTTTCATTCCTGATACCGACGATCACAGCCTTTTCACTTTCCCATTTGGCTTTGACACTTTGCCTTTTTTCAGAAAGTTCTGCAATTTCTTTGCTCAATACGGTTTCTTTATCCTTGTTATTTTCTCTCCTGATGGCCTCCCTTTCGATCTCAAGCTGCATGATCCTCCTGTTGAGTTCATCAAGTTCTTGAGGAAGGGAATCTATCTCCATCCTTAGTTTGGCAGCTGCCTCATCCATCAGGTCAATGGCTTTATCAGGAAGAAACCTGTCTGAAATATACCTTTGAGAAAGCTCCACAGCAGCGATCACAGCATCATCTTTGATCCTTACACCGTGGTGGAGTTCATATTTGTCTTTGATACCCCTAAGGATTGATATGGCATCTGCTGCATCCGGTTCATCGACCATGACCGCCTGAAACCTCCTTTCAAGGGCTTTGTCCTTTTCAATGTATTTTTGATATTCCTTTAATGTAGTTGCACCGATGGCATGTAACTCTCCCCTAGCCAAAGCCGGTTTCAGCAAGTTGGCTGCGTCCATTGCGCCTTCTCCGCCGCCACCTGCACCGATCAGGGTATGGATTTCATCTATAAAAAGAATGATTTCGCCATCAGAGTCTGTTACTTCTTTGATGACAGCCTTCAATCTCTCTTCAAATTCACCTTTATATTTGGCACCTGCTACCAACAAGCCCATATCAAGTGAGATCAATATTTTTGATTTGAGATTTTCGGGTACATCTCCGCTTATTATTCTTTGTGCCAAACCTTCTACGATGGCGGTTTTACCCACTCCGGGTTCACCAAGAAGTATAGGATTATTTTTGGTTCTTCTTGCCAAAATCTGCAAGACCCTTCTGATTTCTTCATCTCGACCTATGACAGGGTCGATTTTCCCTTTCTTAGCCAGTTCATTCAGGTTTTTGGAGTATTTCTCCAAAGCCCGATATTTCGATTCTGCGTTTTGGTCGGTCACTTTATTTCCTTTTCTAAGTTCCTTGATTGCTTCGATGAGTGGTTTTTCTGATAAGCCATTGTCTTTCAAGAGCTGTGCTGTCTTATCAGAACCCGCCAAGATTGCCAAAAGCAAGTGCTCGATGGCCACGAATTCATCCCCAAAATTCTTGAGAAACTCCTTCGCTTTGGTCAAAACCTGATTGGAGGCATTGGAAAGATAAGGCTGTTGCCCGCTGACTTTGGGAAAAGATTTGATGATGTCCTCTGTTTTTTGTGCAATGAGGCTTTTATTGACATTCAATTTTTTGAACAAAAAGTCGGTAACATTCTCGTCTTCCGAAAATATCCCTTTAAGGATATGTGCAGGTTCTATGGCCTGCTGTTGCTCAGCCGTAGCGAGCTCGGCTGCCTTTTGGATGGCCTCCTGAGATTTGATAGTGAATTGTTTAAAGTCCATTTTATAGTTGGTTAGTTTGGTTACGATTTAATGATTTAAAACCTCTCATGGGTTCTTAATTCCTATCAATCAAAATATAAACCAAAGCTAAAAGGAACTGAAAATCGGAAATTATGTCTACAAAACCCCCT
>NZ_CDSBKL010000095.1:0-12136 GCF_977115555.1 Aquiflexum sp. | reverse complement strand
GAAATTTATTATTTCTTGAGGGAGTGATTGCGGGCCCATTCAGAATATTAATGAATTAATTGAATCAGTCTGCCCGCGTTTGGGATTGCAAAGGTGCAAATCTTTTTTTCAAATGCAAAAACAACCTTGAAAATAAATTTACATTCTTACCAACTTCTCTGAATATCAGGTAGAAAAAATAATTTTAGGCTTATAATTATTAATATTTGAATGTCGGGAGACGTTTTCTTCGGCTTTTATCCCAAAGTTGATTGACAAAAGAATACCGCAAGGATACTTCATGCGCACCTCCCGAATTGCGCCAACCCAATTGCGAAAGTGTAAAATCATAACTGTATCCCAAATCTACGCCGCTCTGAAGAGAGAATCCAATCAGGGCGATCAAGGCCTCGTTATTTGGCAATCCAATCCTCGTAGGAAATCCTCTATACCAAAGTCCGAGAATTATCGGGTCTATAAACAACTCCATCCCAAAATCCAATTGATCAAAGAGTCCCTGCTGTTTGTAGTTAAATGCAAATGACAAAGTCCGCTCCTGTTGGGTATTGTTAAAGTAATCATTGATTGCACCCGGTTCTAGGTCAAACTTGACTCCACCGTGTGCGGAATACCTGATCGGCAAAATATCTTTATCCATGCCCAAATAAGAAATATTTGGCTGGGTAAGGTGATGGCCAGAAAGCCCTAACCAAAATTTTTTATTATAATAAAAAAGCCCAGTATGCAAATCAGCAAAACTTCTTTGTCTTGCATCCGGAATCCCGGCCACACCTCCGGGCAACACCACTCCTTTACTTATGTCCAATTGGGTACTTAATATTACTTCATCAAAGCTTGCCGAACGTGTTGCATAGCTTCCCTGAACTCCCATATGAAGGAAACTTGATTGCCCTAGTCTCAATCTGTAGGAGTACAACAAGCCTATTTCTGTGTTTTGAAGGCTAGCAAGGCTTTCTCTACTCCCATTTATAATAATACCTATACCACTGTTTTTGCTATCGATAAAATGGTCAGCATAAGCAGAAAAAGCGACAAAAGACTGCTCCAAAGCTGGCCACTGGTTTCTGAAGTTGAAACCTATCCTTGTGATTTCGGAACTTCCGGCAAAAGCAGGATTGAGAAATAGGGGAGCTGCATAAAACTGTGAAAACTGGGTATCCTGCGCTTTGGTATATCCAATAGTCAAGACCATGAAAAGAAGAACAAAACTTTTCCCCATTACCTTATCAATAAAAACCGGCCACTTTGTTCTACATCTTCCCCATCAATAGAAACCATTTTGATCCTATACACATAATTTCCTCCCGGCATCAATTCTCCATTGGCTTTCCCATCCCATCCCTCTGTTTTCAAATCATTTGTTCTAAATAGCATGTTGCCCCAAAGGTTAAAAATCAAGATTTCCATCTGAGCAATTCCCCTAACTTTGGGTCTGAAAAACTTGTTTTCTTCTAAGGTTGGAGTAAATCCTGTTGGAAACATGACCCTGAAGCTTTTGGTAATCGACAATTCCTTAGTCACCTGGGCAACACAGCCCAAATTATCTGTTACCGTCAATTTTACCTGAAAGACTCCTTTTTTGCCATAGACATGTGTAGGGTTCTGAACTGTTGAACTTGTACCATCACCAAAATCCCATGACCAAGTCACCACATCATCCGGCGAAAGATCAGTAAACTGAATGTTATCATCGGGAAAAATTCCACCATCTTCATCTCCTTTGACCCCAGTTCCCTGAACTTCAAAGTCAAAATTTGCCTGAAGGGATTGAGATACTATAATTACTTCAAATGCTATTGGCTCTGACCAACATTCCAAATCCTTATGCTTAATTCTTAGGAGATAATTTCCTGAGGAAGAAATGGCTCTCATTCCCTCATTTTCTATCAATTCTCCACCAGGGGTTTCTAATTGGTAATCATAACTCGCCTCATCATAGCCCTGAATGAAATCACGGATATCCAAAGACATGCCGGGTTCACATCCAACCACAGGGTTGGCAATCACCAATCCCGGTAAAGGAGGATTTAACAGGGTAAAAACCGAAGATTCGGTCGGGCAGCTCTTTGAGTTGTAGGCAATAACTTTATATTCACCCGGAAGTATCGCTTGAATCTCTGGAACATCAGAATCAGGAATCAAAATGTCATCCCGGTACCATTCATGTTTTACATATACTTCGTCACCGACTGCCCTTAAAATAACAGGATCCCCCTCACACCGTCTTACTTCATCTATACTGCTGTCCAAGCCTTGGGCTAAAATGTTGACCGGTTCTGGAGATTCCTTGATCAAGAGCTTGATGTAATTGCCTGCAGAGGTTTTTCCATAATTATCCGTAATGGTATAAAATACCTGAACAGTCTGGTCTGTAAATCCGGTATTAGGAAAAAAAGTAAACTCCCCGCCAGTGTCAGAAGCGCGGAAGGTTCCCTGAGGAAGTACCAAAACGCGGTTTTCGGGACGACATCTTGCCTGTGAACAGATGTCTCCCTCCTCTGCCTGAATATCCTCGAGTGAACCATAAAACTGTAAACACCTGATGCTTGAATTCTCATTTGGCAATGTAGCCTCCGCTGTAGTGATCTCATAGGTGTTTTCCTGTCCTTCGCAGGAAGCTTTGTCATCAATGTCCACTCCTTCAGGATTTGAAAGGCCATCCTCATTGGAAACCTCTACAATAAGGTTTCGGATTTCATGGATATTGTTTAGCCCGCCTGTAGAAGCAGTAAATCCAATCTTTAGATTTTTAGGAGCGGGGAAATTGTAGGGCCTATCAAAAATAGTGACCATCCTTGGATTATTTGCCTCGGTGGAAACCAGCATCCTCACCGTTAGAAAATACCCATCACCAAATGGGTCAGGCTGCAAATCCAAAAAGACTTTCCGGTAACCCGGAAGGTTGGGGTCAGTCACCCTGTTTGTACCAGGGCCTCCTGAACTTATTGGAAACTGATCAGAAGCCCTAAGTCCGTCATTTCCTGTTTCCATGGTTTTACGCCCAACAATAAAATTATATCCCAAAAGGCCATTTCCCGGACCCCTGATTACTATGGAGTTGGGCACTAAGGATTCCCCAATCCCGGCAAAACCGCCATTTTTTCCTTCTTGCGTAGTTCCAAAGTTGCCATATTCATCAAATCCGATACCCAAATAAGCCCTGGACAAACCGATTTGACTTCCCCGCTGCGCATAGCCTAAAGATCCACCAAAGCCTCCTGTATTGAATACCGGAGTATCGGCATCAAATAAAAAAGCAACAATTCCATCTGCCCCATTGCCGCCGTAACTGAAATATTCGAATTCCGCTTTGATGCCGTATGTGGAAGAAAAAGGAATGTCAATATAGATGTACCCATTCTGTTCATTGACCGCATCGGTCAGCCTAAGTGCTCCAGCCACTATTCTTGCATTTCCACCAAAAACTGTAGCAGATTGCGTTGAATTATCCGTAAACTTCTCACAATAAGGAAAACCAACCTGCGCTCTAACCTCTTTAAAAAAGGAAAACAAAAAAATTATAGATATAAAGAAAAATATTAATTGTGGTTTAAGTGGGTCAGGATTTTTCAATTTCATGAGAAATCTAAATTGAGATTCATTTTTGGATTTGTAAAATACAGAAACTCTTAAATAATAAAAAGACTTCCTTTTTGGGGAAGTCTATATTTATTTATTGGACAGGAAAAGAAACATTGATATTCTAAATCTGAAATCAGTGAGCCAAATAGCTATGTTATCTTAAAATAGTCTGTTTTCTATCCGGACCTACTGAGACCATTTTGATCGGAACCCCAAGTTCTTTTTCAAGCAAGTCCACATAATTTCTTAATTCTATTGGAAATTTTTCATACTCATTGACTTCAGCCAAAGAAGTAAACCATCCCGGAACTGTCAGGTAAACCGGCTTCACCTCGTCGTTATTCAGCTCATAAGTAAGCCGATCTACTTTGGTTCCGTCCGGCAGTTCGTAATGGGTACAGATTTTAATTTCTTCAAAGATATTGAGTACATCAGCCTTCATCATAAAGAGCTGTGTCACGCCATTGATCATGATGGAATATTTCAAAGCAGGCAAATCAATCCAACCACATCTCCTTGGACGGCCTGTGGTAGATCCAAATTCATTGCCTTCTTTTCTCATCGCTTCGCCCGTAGCATCATGTAGCTCTGTTGGGAAAGGCCCACTTCCCACTCTGGTACAATAAGCTTTGAAAATCCCAAATACCTCCCCGATTTTAGAAGGAGAAACTCCCAATCCGGTACAGGCACCTGCCACCATGGTACTGCTCGAAGTCACAAAAGGATAACTTCCAAAATCAATATCCAACAAAGAACCCTGTGCACCTTCTGCCAATACTTTTTTACCGTAAGCAAGGTAGTCGTTGACCTCATACTCACTGTCAACAAGGTTGAGTGTTCTGAAAAATGCCACTGCCTCAAAGAATGTCTTTTCAAGTTCAGGCAATTGAACCAAGTCAAACTCATAAAAAGAAAGAATCGTCTTATGCTTTTCTACCAAAGTACTGTATTTCTCATCAAAATCAGGAGCCAAAATATCTCCAACCCTTAATGCAACTCTTCCGATTTTATCCTGATAGGTTGGGCCGATACCTTTAAGTGTAGATCCGATTTTTTTGTCCCCTTTGGACTTTTCGTATGCGGCATCCAATAGCTTATGGGTTGGGATGATGATGGTTGCTTTCTTGGAAATAAATAGATTTTTCTTAAAAGCAATATTGAATTTGTGCAGACCTTCAATCTCTTTTCTCAAAACGACCGGATCTAAAACAACCCCATTACCAATAATATTGAGAATATTCTCCCTAAAAATCCCAGAAGGAATCTGATGTAGGACATGCTTGATGCCATCAAATTCCAAAGTATGACCGGCGTTGGGACCGCCCTGGAATCTGGCCACCACATCATATTGCGGAGCCAATACATCCACCACCTTACCTTTACCCTCGTCTCCCCATTGCAGGCCTAAAAGAACATCCATTTTCATTATAATCTATTTGTATAATTGTGTAAAATCAATTCGGCGGTGAAGTTTGTCATATCCCTAAAAATTACCAAATAACTCAAACCTTTTTCTGAAGATATCGCAAAATTCAGTTTAAGCAATTACTTTTTTGGCCTCATCGATACTGGGAAAGACAGTGAAAATATTATTCAACTTGGTAATGATGAGCAATTTTTGGACATGCTCTGATGGGGCGGTAAGATAAACCTCCCCTCCCGAATTTCTCATCTTGGTGAGCATGGTGATTAAAAGGCCTATTCCGCTGGAACTGATATACCTCACTTCACTGAGGTCAACCACAAAAAACTTGATCTTGTCATTTACTGCATCGGATACAAGCTCTACCAATTTGGGACCTACTTCATCTCCTATCAAATCACCTGTCACAAACAGAAAATGGGCTTTCACTTCTTTTTCAATCCTGTAATTTAGCTTCATATCATTGCTTTATTTTCGCAGTTTTCTTTTAAACAAGTTCCGTATAGAATCAAGGAATGGTGTAGGACTTTGAAATTTAAAATTTCACTGACTGTATTTTGGATGTTTTGAATTCTAGGATCGCAAAACTCGAGTACTTTGTTGCATTCAACACAAATTAAATGGTCATGCTGCTTGTAACCGTAAGATTTTTCAAATTGTGCGATATTTTTCCCAAACTGATGCTTGGTCACCAAGTCGCACTCCTCTAATAAATCCAATGTATTGTAAACAGTAGCCCGGCTCACCCGGTAATTTTTATTTTTCATGCTGATATAGAGAGATTCTACATCAAAATGACCTCCTCGTCCATAGATTTCTTCCAAAATAGCGTATCGCTCGGGGGTCTTTCTAAGCTTTTTATTTTCCAAGTAGGCTGTAAATATTTTCTTTACCTCTTCGAAAAGGGTCTGATTTAAGGCCATGAATTTTAGGTTTTTGCAAATATAACTTATCTTATTTAGAAAAGATTCGAATAAGCAAGATAGAAATCCTATTAATCAAACCTTATCACTTTGAGAATTCCTTCGGTCGGGAAAAGTTTTTGTAATTGAAGGAGTTTTGGCTGTTTGTTGATCAACAATTTTCAAATGAGATCAAATGGAGTGAATGATTGAGGTCAAAAAGCATCATTATTCTAATGAAAAGGCAAATATTTAAGCCTTTAAATTGTTTGGTAGATTTTAGTAAAAATCGTAAAGAAATAATAAGGCTTCATAGTCAACAGCAAGATGAAAACGCTGATTTTGTTTGCCTTTCATTGCCAATCTTACTCATCTCCTATCACCAATACCTTAGCGGCATCCCATTTCTGAGTCATCCTAGACACGAAGATTATTGTTAACAAACTACTGACCATTGCTAAAGTGCGGAAAGGAAACAAGACTAAACCATCTTCTATCATCGGATAGTCAATTAAAATAGGCAATCCTAGAGAAGCTTCTCCTCCGCCAAATCTCAAAATCACCCCTACCGCAAAACCTGCCATTGAGCCGTATTTATTTGCTTTTTTGTCAAAAAGCGCAGTCACCAACTGCGGAAAGAGCAAGCAATACACAAAATCACTGCATAGTACCCAAAGGGAATAAACACTTGTCACGTTTAGCGCAATCAAAGTGGCCGCTATGCCAATAATCCAAATCGACGTTTTGATAACTTTATTTAGGCTTTCGGTAGAAATATCAGGCTTCACCAAGGGTCGATAAACGTTCCAACTTGCCAACGAAGATGCCGACAAAATGGACGAATCTATGGAAGACATGACCGCTGCCGCAATTGCTCCGAGTCCAATCGTAGCCACCGCTGTGGGCGTGAGGTAGCGAATGACATAGGGCAAAATCATGGAATTGTTTTCTAAATTGGCTGTTGCTCCAAAATCAGTCCAATCAGTCACATTGCTTCCTATTATGCCAATCATCACTGCCGGGACTGCAGCAATAAGACAGACTACACCTGCAAAAATGGAAAGGCGAACGGCTGTTTTTTCGTCTTTGGATGCCAATACCCTTTGAAAATAAACCTGCCAAGGAATACCTCCAAAGATGAGCAAAAGCGCATAATCCCACCAATACCAATAATAACTCCCCAATGCTTCTTTGCTCGGGATAAAGGTAGCGGCTTCACCTTTCATGGTTTTGTAATTAGTCCAAGCCACATCCCATCCTCCTACTTCAGAAAGGGCAAAGGGAACAACTATCGCCAAGCCAATCAACAAAATTGACATTTGAAGAATATCTGTCAATGCAACTGCCAAAAGTCCCCCAATAGCAGTATAGGCAATAGTAACAACTGCTGATATGATAATAGACGTTTGTGTATCAATACCTAAAACGGTAGAAAATGTAGTGCCGAGTGCCACCAAAATAGCTGCTGTCCAAAATATTTCACCAGCCAATGCAGGCAAAAAAAGCACCGCGCCCATTTGTTTGCCAAAGCGTTGGGCCAATGGATCAAGCATGGTTTTGAAACGGTGACGCCGCATTTTCCTTGCAAAAATCAACCCTCCCAACATCAAACTCAAAGCATATCCCCAAGGTGCCTGCACCCACACCAATCCGTCTCCGTAGGCATATTCTGCAGATCCATTGATATAACCTCCGCCAACCCAAGTGGCACTCATTGTAAAAATTGCAATCCCCAGTGGCAAACCTCGCCCCGCCAACATCATATCGGCTTTTGATTCCTTATTTTGGGCGACAATGGTGCCGTAGTAGAAAATCAAAGCATAAAAAATCATCATGGATGCATAGCCAAACCAAAAAACCTCAGCGTCTGTAAACCAATACAAATACAACCCAAATAAGATTAAAACACCTAGCAAGAAAAGTGTAGGGTAGATTTTTTTCATGGTTTTAAAGGCTGTTGAAATATTAAATTACTTGATCTAGATACTGAGTTTAAAGCTTCCAACATTAAATTGACGCCCTAAGTCAAACACTAAATTGGGGAATTAATATTATGGTGAATTAAGGAAAGGCAATATAATCACTTAAAGATTTCAACTTACTTTTTCACTTATGCTTCTTTCAATCAAATGAAATTAAGGCGTATTTAATACAACAAACAATTCAATAAGTCAATATTTCATTTTTAAACCTCAAATTTCCAATCTCAGCATTTTAAATAAAAACAATAAATTTGTCTCAGAAGCTTAGTAGCTTAATTATGGCCATCCTTATGACAAAATTGTTGTGAAAAAATTCAGCCCTTTTCAATACGTCTTAGCATGGTCTGTACACGCATTTACAGCATCGGGGATGATTTTTGGTTTTTTGGCAATTTTAGCCATTCAAAGCCGAGATTTTGCTCAGGTTTTTGTTTGGCTTACGGTTGCGTTTTTGGTAGATGCAATAGACGGTACCCTTGCTCGGGCTGCAAAAGTTTCAGAGGTATTACCCAATTTCAAAGGCGAATCCATTGACCATGTGATAGATTTTGCAAACTATGCCATTATTCCGGCATATTTTATCCATGAAGCAGATTTATTGCCGGCAGATTTTAAACTCTTAGGCATATCAGGTATCCTATTGGTATCGTGCTATTATTATGGCAAAACAACATACGTTACCCATGATTTTTATTTTGAAGGTTTTCCTATTTTATGGAATTTTGTGGCGTTTTACCTGTATTTTGTATTCGATTTTTCGACAACTACAAATATGGTTTTGCTTTTTTTCATTTGCATCCTTTCGATTTTGCCCTGGAAATACCCCTATCCCAGCCAAACTAAAGAATATAGACTACTTACCTTTACAGTCCTCTTTTTCATAGCAATAGGAATCATTGGGACGGTTGTCACTTTCCCTGAGAAAAACTATTGGATTCAACTGTGTTCCTACATCGGGATAGTCTATATTTTTGGAATGACAATTTTTAAAACATTCTTTTCCAAAATGAAGGACTGAATTCCTACGGGAAAAAATACTTTGAGAGTCATAAGATATTTTTCCTGAAAAAATAAAAACAGCTTGATTCCTGCGGATTAATTAAATATTTAACCAACAGGATTCATGTCCTGACCGCCTGTTGTTCAATCAAACCTTGTCACTTTAAGGATTCCATCAACTTGGGAGAGGTTGGACATGAGTTTCTCAAGGTGCTGTGTACTGTGCACATAAAGCTTGATCGATCCCTCAAATATCCCACTGTCGGAATCCACAGTAATAGATCGCATGTTGACTTTCAGTTCATTGGATATTACCCTGGTCACGTCATTGATAAGTCCCACCCTATCGGTACCTACGATTCTCAATCCCGCCAAAAAGGCAATCTGCTGTTGGCTTGTCCAACGTGCTTTGATTACCCTGTTGCCGTGGTTGGAGAGAAGTTCCAATGCATTTGGACAGGAAGTTCTGTGGATCTTGATGCCTTCATTGATGGTCACAAAGCCGAAAACATCATCTCCTGGGATGGGATTGCAACATTTGGCAAGGATATAATCCACGAGATCCATGTCTTCCCCGATCAGCAATTGGTCATGATCAGGTCCTTTGAGGTTTTTGATCTCTTTGGTGAAAGATGTTTCGTCTTTCACTTTTTCAAAAGAGGCTTTGCCTTTTTGCTTTTTCTGCTCTTTGAATTCCTTAAAGCTTTTTATCGAAGTGGCATCGATAATGCCTTTCCCTACTTTATAGTAAAATTCATTAGGTGTTTTGGTCTCAAAATATGCCCTAAGCTGTTCGACCACCTCAGAATTGAAATCCATCTTCATCTGACGCAGTTTCCTTTGGACAATTTCCTTTCCGTCCATGATGGTGGATTTCTTCTCCTCCCTCAGGGCATCCTTGATTTTAGCTTTGGCACGGGAAGTCACTACTGAATTGAGCCAGTCTTCTGTAGGTTTCTGTTTGTTGGAGGTGAGGATTTCTACCTGATCGCCGTTTTTTAGCTTATGGTTGATAGAAACCAATTTCTGGTTGACTTTGGCTCCAATGCATTTGGCTCCGACTTCTGAGTGGATTTCAAAAGCAAAATCCAAGGCAGTGGCACCATTAGGCAAGACTTTCAATTCCCCTTTGGGAGTAAATACAAAAACCTCATCATGGAATAGATTGCCTCGGAAATCATCCATAAACTCTATTGCTGAACCGTCATTTGATTCCAACAAAGTCCTGACTTGGGTAATCCATTCGTCTAGTCCTGTACCTTTATTCTGCGCGGTATCTTTTTCTTTGTATTTCCAATGGGCGGCATAGCCCCTTTCGGCGATGTCATCCATCCTTACTGTTCTGATCTGCACTTCTACCCATTGACCTGTCTGACTCATGGCAGTCGTATGCAGGGATTCATAGCCGTTTGCCCTTGGAGTACTGATCCAATCTCTAAGCCTGTCAGGATTGGGTCTATAAAAATCCGTTACCACAGAATATACCTGCCAACAGTCCGCTTTTTCATTTTCGAGCTCACTGTCAATAATGATCCGAACAGCAAATAAGTCATACACCTCCTCAAAAGGTATATTCTGTGATTTCATTTTGTTGTAAATCGAAAAAATAGATTTTGGTCTTCCTTTGATGGTAAAATTGAATCCCTGTGAAAGCAGCTCCTCTTCTATCGGTCCGATAAAATTCTTAATAAATTTGTTTCTGGAGAGCCTGGTTTCATTGATTTTGTTGACTATAAAAAGATAAGTCTCAGAATCCGTAAATTTCAGATATAAGTCTTCGAGTTCTGACTTAATGGCATAAAGACCCAATCTGTGAGCAAGAGGGGCATAGAGATACATGGTTTCGGAGGCAATTTTCAGCTGCTTGTGTCTTGGCATGCTGTCAAGTGTACGCATGTTGTTGAGCCTATCTGCCAATTTGATCAAAATAACCCTCACATCATCAGAAAGAGTGAGGAGCATTTTCCTGAAGTTTTCCGCCTGCTGGGAAGAACCGTATTCAAATACCCCTGAAATTTTTGTC
Organism: Aquiflexum sp.; assembly: GCF_977115555.1. NCBI lineage: Bacteria > Pseudomonadati > Bacteroidota > Cytophagia > Cytophagales > Cyclobacteriaceae > Aquiflexum > Aquiflexum sp. The sequence continues at coordinate 1,225 of NZ_CDSBKL010000095.1, read as the reverse complement.
AATCCATCAATGATTTGGGTGACTTTTGTGCCAAATTCCCTTTCGATGTCTTCCAATTCCCAATCTGTATCCTCTACCACATCATGAAGCAAAGCGGCAACGATACTTGTCGTCCCCAGACCGATTTCTTCAACACAAATCAAAGCAACCTCCAAAGGATGGTAGATATAGGGTTCGCCGGATTTCCTCCGCATTTCCCTATGGGCTTCATTGGATACGTTAAAAGCCTTTTTGATTATCTTGGCATCGCCGGGTTTCAGGACACGCTTGGCCATTTTCAAAAGCTTTCTATATCTTTTTAAGATTTCCTTTCTTTCCTCTTCCAGGTCTATTTCTATCATATTATCGAAGCTAAAGCAATTCTTTTTTCAAAACAACCCGTCTTGTAGGGTTTTTAATAAATTTTGGAACGAATTTTATTCCAATTTTTGCAAGTTTAATTTTACTTATTACCTTTGCATCCACAAATCGCGGATGTGGCGAAATTGGTAGACGCACTAGACTTAGGATCTAGCGCCGTAAGGCATGGGGGTTCGAGTCCCTCTATCCGCACGCTTCTCAACCCTCAATCAACTTTCCGGCTTCGAACCTGGTAAAAGGACTTCGAAATAAGAAATGGGATTGGGGGTTTTTAAATTCAAATCACACCAAAATAAAGCAAATTGGAAATCTCATTAGACAAGCACGCAGCAAATCAGGCTTCAGTTAAAATTAAATTAAATGAGGCAGATTATCAACCCAAGGTGGATGCGAAAATTAAGGACTATGCAAAAAAGTCCTCGATTAAAGGCTTTAGGCCTGGCAAAGCACCAATTACCATGGTAAAAAAGATGTATGGTACCTCGGTACTTGTAGACGAAATCAATTCGATTCTTACCTCTTCTCTAAATGATTATCTGAAAGCGCAGACTTTTAAAATATTGGGAGACCCTCTACCAATGATTGAAGAAGCTGCGAATATCGATTGGGATTCCCAAAAAGAATTTGAATTCAAATACAAAATAGGTTTTGTCGATGATATCTCCGTCAGCATCGAAGGTGTCGATGCCGTGTCTTACAAAATGGATATGGATGAAAAAGAAGTCGATGACGCGATCCAAAACCTTCGCAGCCAATATGGAAAGATGACTAATCCGGAGGTCAGTCAAGAAAATGATTTCCTCTACGGTGACCTAAAATCTGAGGATGGATCATTTGAGAAAACCTTTTCAATGCCGCTTTCTGC